>JAKLFM010000006.1 GCA_022711175.1 Bacteroidota bacterium
TTCTGCTGAACTTTTAGAAAAATTTCAAAAAAGTGCACTTAAGTTTGGCGGTGGTTGTTCAGCTTCATTTGTTTCTGAAGATGGTTTGATAATGACAAATCATCATTGTGTTCGCGGAAACCTGCCAACAATACAAATTGGCGATGAAAATGACGGGAACCAACTTTATAAAAACCAGCTTTATAACATTGATTGCAATGGTGATGGCGATGAAGAACTGATGTACGAAGATAATATTGGAATAAAAATCTACGATTATATCCAGGCCACTCAGCAGCTAGTTAAGATTTACGAAATACCACTAAGTATAAAGGGATATTTACATTTTGGCGATTTGAACGGTGACGCTATCAACGATCTACTGGTAGTAACTAATACACAATGCCTTATATATATTGGGAATCTAGCCGCCAACGGTACAATCACATATCAAGCTTCAAACTTTAACCTGCAAGTAGCAAATGAGAAAGATGTAGAATGTGTTGCTGATTTCGACGGAGATGGAATAATGGAAATCCTAGTCAGAAATTTTCCTAATTATATGATTAAAATATTCTCATACAATACGGCCGATGGATTCATAAAAGATTGTGATTTGAACATTGGAGACTTTGAAAATGAAAGTTTAATTAAAGCGGCTGATTTTAATGGCGATGGTAAAACTGATATATTTTATTCAAGGCGCAGGGCATCATTAAATTTATCGGATATTTACTTCTCCTTTGGCAGCACCGGATTCCTGCCTGCACAAGCAACAAGTTATAATTTCCCCTATGGCAAAATGCCACAAAATGTGGCAGACGTGAATGATGACGGGAGGGCTGATTTTATTGAGTTTGCCGAGATAGCTAATAGCAATTGGCATATTATTTTGCATATTACAAAGCCTAACGGCACTTCGGTGGCTTTAACTGATGTTTTCTTACCAATCGGGTTCATAGATTACACTACTATACAGCCATTTGTATTTGATGTTGACAATAATGGATTGATTGACATTACTATTGCCTTTACAAAACTTGTACTGCTAAATAACAAACAGCCGTCGTATAATGAACTTGCAGTTGAAGTTAAGCGAAATACCAATATAGCAAACGATGTAATAACTTCGATAAAGAATGGATATGAAGTAACCACAAAAGTAGAGTATTGCAATGCTAATCTTACCTCGGGTAATCCTGATAATATTTTCTGGCCGGTGAGTAAAGCAAGAATCAGGCTAAAAGTATTAAATCAGACATGGACCGAAGGACCAAATGGCAATATGCTAAACCACAAAACTTATTGTTTCGATGGTATGCGCGTGCATAACCTGGGCAAGGGCTTTTTGGGTTTCTATAAAGAAAAAACCACTGATAATAACCATAAAATAATCTCAACAACTACTTTTAGCTTGTTTACAAAAAACAGTAAATATCATCTGCTATATCCTTCCAACAAGCAAAACCAGTATATAAGTAATCAAAATAACTATATTACTATACTTGACGAAACTAACCAGTTTGATATAAAAATACCTGATGCAAACAGCCTGTTATATATACCCGTTATTACGCAGCAAAAGACAAAACAATGGGATATTGACGCAGCCCACAGTTACTTGGGAATAAGTATTACCGAACAAAAGATCACAGATATTGATGGATATGGTAATGCTAAATTAACCACTGTTTATAGTGATGAGAACGTTACCGAACCGGCAGCTGACTTCAGCAATATGGGATGGAGGGATAAAGTTGAGGTCAGTTATAATTATGATGATAATTTATGGCTGATAGCACAACCTAATACTATAAAACGCGAAACATACCATCGGCCTGAGTCGAGTGAGATAAATCCACTTGAAATTGCCGAAACCAATTACGAATATTTTAGTGATAAGAAGTATTTACTGGAGCATATTACCGAAACACCCAACAACTCAGTCTCTCACCAAATCAATACATGGTATACCTATGATGATTATGGTAACATTAACTCCATAAACCTGAAAACCGTGATCAATAATGTTGAAAAGCAGAAATTGACCACTCTTGTATATTCTGACAATAACAGTTACCGGGGCAGGTTTTTAACGCAGAAAACTGTTGAAGCCGACGATGGTGAAGACGACCTGATGACCTTATACTCCTATAACAGCCTTACCGGCAAACTGATGCGTTCAACTGATGCCGGTGGCAACAGTACCCTGTATACTTACAATCATCTGGGCAATATAAATACTGCTGCTTATGCCGATAACACCGGAGATATGCAGCAAACAGGATGGGTTGCCAACCTGTCGCAGTTGTTTGCATTGCTGCATGAGCCTCAGCCGCAAAGCTTAGCGCCCACGGGGGCATTACTTTATGCATTTGCAGCCAGGGTAACAGATAAAGGATCGCATTATTGGAACCGCCAACTGGTTTTTATAAACAGTTACGGGCAGGAACTGCGCACTGTAAGCTGGGGGCTTACTGGCAATTATACAATAACAGATAAACAATACGATAGCCGGGGCAGGCTTCAACAGGTATCGGGACCCTATGTATTGGGAGGAAGCCCCACGCAATGGACAGTTTATGAGTACGATGATTTTGACCGCAACACCCTCGTTACATTACCTGCCGGGGTAGCAACTGCAACCCTTTACAGCGGCCTGACGGTACGCGGTGAGAACCATGCTACCGGCGTGTGGAAAGAAACCACCCTTAATGCACGCGGCAAAGCCAAAACAGTAAGTGATAATACAGGCGCCATAAGTTATACCTATGATGCTGCGGCCCGAGTATGCAAGGTGAACGCCGGGGGCGCCATTACCACCATGAGTTATAACCAAGCCGGTTACCAAACCAGCCTTAGCGAACCTAATGCAGGACTAACAACCTATGTGTATAACAACTTTGGTGAGCTGGTGAGCCAGACCGACAGCCGCAATAATAAGCAAGCCATGCAGTATGATATGCTAGGCAGGGTAAGAACATTTACAATTACACCCGACAACGAAACTACGGTATATACCTATAATACAATGAGCAACTATAACGGTTTCGGGCAATTGAACAATGTTATCAAAACGCTTGGTGACGGCAGCCAGGTTAAGACCGCTTATACTTACGATGCCCTGGACCGCGTGAGTGCCAAAACCGAAACCATTGACGGAAACAGCTATACATTTACATATGGTTACAGCAGCCTCAACGGTATGGCCGAGAGGTATATCTTTCCTACCGGATACCAGGTAACCTATCAATATAACACGCTGGGTTATATGAACAAGGTAACCGATGTTGCACAAAATGTGCTGTGGCAGGCAACTGCCGACAACGCCCGCGGACAGCTAACAGAGACTGCATATGGCAACGGGCTGTTTACCCACTACCGGTACGACGACTACGGATACCCAATCTTAATACGCACCAATGCAATCCGCGGCAATGGTGATGCTGCATTGCCGGTTATGGGTGAAGATGGACTGCCAGAAGCAGTGGCCGGCAACATACAGGACGACTACTATACATTCAACTCACAAACCGGCAACCTGAGTACCAAATACGAGCTTACCAACAACGACTGGCTGGGCGAAACCTATACCTACGACAGCCAGCTAAAGGATCGGCTCACAGGGTGGCGTGCCATAAACAACAGCTTTAACTATACCATGCAGTACGCAGCCAATGGCAACATACAAACAAAGAGCGATGTGACGCAGGGCACCGGGCAGTATAATTACGGGCAGGGGGCCGGGCCACACGCGGTGACTAGCATAACGAATGCCACCAATACATATATTACCGGGGCGGTAAACCATGAAATAATTTATAATGGAATAAACAAAGTTGCACAAGTTGAAATACCTATCAATTCGGGCACTTTACCTGCTGATCATATAAGAATGAGGTTGACATACGGCAATGATGATGAAAGAATAAAGGCAGAAAATGGTTACGTATACCAAAATCAGTTCGCTGTGACAGACACAAAGTATTATTTTGATAATTTTGAAGTAAAAAAAGTAGGGAATACAGGAAGTGTTGAGTACCTTCATTATTTAATATGTCCACAAGGTACCTTTGCCATAGTAGAGTTAAAAAACAACGTGTACACCACCCGCTACATACATACCGACTACCAGGGCAGCTATCAGGTAATAAGCGATGCGCAGGGCAACAAGCTGGAGTACCTGGCTTATGACCCGTGGGGCAAAAGGCGCAACCCCTCCAATTGGAGCTATAGCAATGTACCCGCCACATTCGTGTATGACCGCGGCTACACCGGGCATGAGCATTTGGATAAATATGGCCTCATAAATATGAACGGCAGGGTTTATGATCCGAACCTGGGCAGGTTTTTATCGCCCGATCCTTATTTGCAAGATGCCGGCAACCTGCAAAACTTTAACCGGTACAGCTATTGTTTAAACAACCCGTTGAAATATACCGACCCGAGCGGGTATACAGTTTACCCACGTGAAAAAAACTTTGGTTATGCCTCCGGCGATGGGTACAATTACAATAGTGATAATATTAATGGAAACTATACTCTTACAAAACCAGGATATATAGGGCCTGGCAGTGGGTATCATTGGAGCGATCAGACCAGAAGCGTTTATGGTAACTTTTTTATGATGCGTAGTGCAACATTTCAGAATTATTATGGTATTTCAAATGATGATTATTTCAATAAAATCGTAAATGGATATGAATCGTTATCTAATAATAATTCTTTTAATTTAAGCAGTAAAGGTGGATTTTGGATAGATATTCATAAGAACCATGGTAGCAATATGTGGGTACGCACTGATAAGATTAATTACCTTGAAGGTGATGAAGTAATATCAGAATTTATTCGTACGAATGAAAACAAAAATGGAACAGATGATAATGTGTACAATTTTTTTAGTGATCTAATCGGAGTACTAGGTGTAAATGCAACTGCTGTTACATTGTATATTAAGGAATATGCACCGGAACGGATTATCTATTATGCTTTTGATGCTTCAAAAAAATGGATAGCAAAGGCGAATAT
The DNA here is from genome assembly GCA_022711175.1 of Bacteroidota bacterium. Taxonomy (GTDB): domain Bacteria; phylum Bacteroidota; class Bacteroidia; order Bacteroidales; family UBA4417; genus UBA4417. The sequence goes on from JAKLFM010000006.1 coordinate 5,008, forward strand.
TATAGAGAATTTAGAATCTATAGCAAAAAAGACCTTAATAGCCGGCCTGGTTATTGATGGAATCCATACAGTTATTGATCCTGATTTTGCTGGTAAGGCTGTTGTTAATGGAGTTGTGAATTATGGTGCCTATATCATTGGAGGTACGGGAGGTCTTGTAATAGCAGTAGGTTATTTAGCTTTGGATAAAAGCGGAATGTTAGTTCCTGGGACAGGAATAAGAACAAATTATACCACTCCACTAAATCCATCAGATAATACTCAATATCATAATCCATACCGAAAGTAATAAGGGATAGGCATATGAGAATACAAGTAATCTATTACTGGCTGTGTTATTACCTGCACAAGATTAAATCCAATAAGGATCCGGAAGACAATGCGATCTACATATTAACCATGCATTTATTCTTTAATTTTACAACAATCTTAATAGTTCTAAGGTACATTTTTAAATTTGAATTAACCAATATTGAATACACGTGGATTGTGATTACTTATACAATTATTGCATATGCTTTAAACGCAATACTTTTTAGAAAAGAAGCAAGAGAGAAAACCAAGAAGGAATACGTTAATATTCCTGAAAGACAGAAAAAGTTTGATAAAATATTTTTTTGGTCATATATGTTGTTGACACTTCCATTGTTTTTTGTGGTAAATTATTATTTTAGGAATTAATTTAGTAATGTCTAGTTAATCCATGATACAATTACATTTAGTACAATAACGACAAGCAGCGTTGAAAAAGGGGATACTATCTCCAAAGGTGCTTGATACTGATCAAAATTCGTAACTGAGCTGTAAAACAACGTGTACACCACCCGTTACATCCATACCGACTACCAGGGCAGCTACCAGGTGATAAGCGATGCGCAGATGATTTTATAAAAACCACAAACTTTCTTTGCCGAAATATGGTAGCTTGTCGTTTTGGAAGTGGGGATAGATGCGGGCTACCATTTCGGGATATTTGATTGTAACCGGGAGACTTTGCTGGCTGATGCTTTTCCAATACATGCGGCTAAACTGATACACCTGGTCGATTAGCTCGTTGATTGCAGGCTGATCATCAAGCAAGGCAGGTTGGGAGCTAAAGAAGGAGATTTTGACCGGGAAATGGTATTCTCTTTCAGTAGGGATGGATGTTTCGGTGTACCTGGTATTGTTGAATAAGAGGTATTCCTTGTCGGCTAACTTAACGATTGTTCCGCTATAAGGCATGAATTTATCAGGACTGTTAATATCAAATGCCAGATAATCCTTGCTTTCGGTTTTGTTTATTGTAAGAACTATGACCGGAATAGGAAGGCCTAACGCATGGAGTGTTTCCATAATGGGCTTAAGCTCATGTTTGCCCAAGTCCTTGTAGAAATGGATAATGAGACGGGTAGCTTTATAATTGGCGGCTATGAACTTACCCACTGCTTCACGGATGGAACCTGCAATACTGTATGTATCGTTGGCGCTAAAGCAGTCGAAGCCTCTAAACAGGCCGTCGTTGTTGAAGCAGAAAGCTGAACCGACAAATTTGGTTTTATGGGTGATTGAATAAAACGCACCCACTCCAACAATCAATTCGTTGGTTGTATCGCGTTTGAGTCGCCAGGGGATACCTCCCAATTTTGCCAGGATAGCGGTTTCGATATTAGGCAGAAACAGGTTAAAAGATGGTTTTGCAATGTTTTCTTTCCAGATAACCTGGGATGATATGCCTTCATATAACAGAATTTCTTTTAACCGATGATAAATGAACCTTCGATTTGGGTCAGTTTCCCATTTGGGTACAGGGCTGATGTATATTGCCATATATTTTGCACCGGGTATCTTATCTTTATTTTTAATGGCTTTGTGAACGACTGATACTGCTTCGTCGATATTATCAAAGCATATATGCTGGTCTTTTGGTTCCAATTCGAATGGGAGGCTGATATATTCTTCCATACGGGGAAAAGTGTAATTCCCCTTGAAACCGTCTTTTAAATATTGCCAGATTGTTTTAACTGCAAACTCTTTGTCAGGCTTATGATAGATAAAGAAGAATTTTACATTGTTAGGACCCGGGACCGGTTTATAAGGCTTCAGCCTTCGAAGATCGCGTTTGGGTTCGTTGCCGACACCTAAGCCAAACTGAAGTTCGTTGGAAGTGCCATTGATACGCTGAATTTTTTCGTCGGCTACTTTTATGAACCCGTCCTTTGACAACGGAATTATTTTGCGGAACTCGTCAGTGTCAAGATATTTGGAATAAAACTCATTGAGCAGTTTGAAATACCTTGGATAACGGTTTTTGAAATCAGGGACATCGAAAGAGATACCGAGATGAGGCTTGAGTGCATTACTCAACACCGGATAATTTTTTTCGTGGTGGAGTTTTTGCTCGTCAGTAAGATGAATCCAACGGTTTAATACGCCGTCACAGTTGATCCAGTTATAATATTCGGTTTTGAAATTTGGGATTTCAGCAATGCTCTTATTGTACACTTTTGTAGTACCATCATAGGAAAGTACTAATTCGGGACCACCAGAAACATGGTTATACTGAACCTTTATGGTAAACTGGTTATAAACCTTGTACTGAGGGCTTTTTGATTCCGGGTTTAAGAACCATACCTCGGTTTCGCTGGTAAAGTTCTGCCGGACCATATCGGCGATACCAGTGAAATATTGCCTGATTAAGAACCTGTAATAATGGCAAGCGACCCTGGGCGATTTATGCAGATTAATTTTCAGCGGCAGCCCTCCATTAAGCGAGGGCTGGAAATTAGTATAAAGTTTTTCGATGCCCTCTAATTGATCATCAGAGAAATGATTTTCGAGTAGTTCAGCAAAGTCGGCTTTAAAAACGGGTAAATACCCCGGCTTTTTTTGCTGATAGAAAGAAAATTCCACTTCGTCAGCCGGAGCGCTGAAAGGGATGATGTTTAGCTGGAGATGTTGCATGTTTAAGGTTAAACTAATCAAATGATACAGGAAGCAGATACTCTCTACCTTCCCGGTATGAAATACGATTTAAATGAAGCAACCTTCCGACAATTAGTGTGGGATGGGTGTTGAACTTAGCAGCATATCTTTTTATTTCAAGATCCTGCAATGGCAGATTACGTAAAATTTCAGTTTCCTGTTGCTTGGTTAATATCCAGGAGGCAGCATATTCATTGGCTTCTGATTCTTTGTCTGGTTCGTTTTCAGTATAACCATCAATTTCAAGGAAAATATCCTTTTTGCCATGCTTAATGATATGGCCTGCTTCATGGAAAAAGGTGAACCAAAAAATATCATATCGCTTGTAACGATTTGTTAATTGAATAAGCGGAGTGTCGTTTAGCCAGCGGGTACAACCGCTAATGGGTGCTTTTGGCAATTGAGGAGTATAGACGACTTTAACACCTGCTATGAGGCATAATGCCTGAAGCTGGGTAAAAAAGTCGTCGGGTCTGCTAACCATAATTTGCCTGATTTCGGGCAGTACATCCCTAAATGCTTTTTCTGAAAACTCAACCTGGCCAAGAGCCAAAGCCTGCAATTCGCCCTGGCGAAGCCAGGCTGAAATTGCATAAGGCTCATTGGTGTGGCATAATGAAATTCGGAAAGCAACTTTTAGCTCTTGTTTCATATAGTATTCCTCCCAGGCTGAAGGGTCGGCAAAGCCAAAAAATGACAGCAGTGCTGATGCTTTTTCAATAGAAGAGGATATGGCAGGTATCCAGTTTTTGCGGATCATCTCTGCTATGGGGAAATTTTTAGCCCAGGGGAATGCGGCTTTTAGTGATTCTTCATGACGCAGACGAGCCTGATATTCATCATAACTACGCTGATTATTTATCCAGAAATTAGCAGGAATGCGTGTGACATTTTCGAATTGGACGGCCATATCTGCCGTGATGGAGCTGGCACCATTTATGACAGCGATAATTGTCTTTTCAGGTTTGCCTGAGCGTAGGGCAAATTCCTTTGGACCCATTCCCATTTCTTCAAGTTTCTCAGCGAGGGTTTCGCCAGGGTGTGAAACAGACTGCGGAAAATATTGATTTTGTTTTTCCATGGTTGGGAATTTTAATGGTAGTCTTTGATTTCTAAAATTTCGACGCCGTGTATTTCGAGCCAGATGTATTTACCGTTAGGATCTGTGGGAATCGGGTCTTCGTGGGGAGTGAATATCAGCCGGTAGGGTTGATCGAGATCACAGGCCCATTTTCCTTTGAGGTCGCCGACCAGTTCGTGGTAATTGCCGGGCAAATCTTTAACATCATGCAGCGTATCGGCAGCATATAACTGAGTTAACCTAAGTTTAAACCTAACTGCCCTGTTTTTGCCCATCATTTTAAGGCGTAACTTGTCATTGTTGGCCAGTTGCTCCAGTTCCTTATGCTTAAAAGTTATTTTCACTGCAAATATAGTTAAAAATTAACTTACAGGAAGTGTTAGTTAAAATAATTTAAGAAAGCTTGATTTTATTTAAGAGGAACTGCTACAAGCTTTTTTCGGTAGACTTCATCCAATGTCTGGCCTTTATCATCTTTCCAGGTATCCCAGCCATTGTTGTTTGATCCTAAACAGTAAACGCTTGCACTACTTGGACTTGTAAAAACCATATCGATATTTAGAATCCATTTATCATCGTCCTGAATAGCAAATTCTTTCAATCTCCTTTCTCTTTCTTTTGGCCATGTGAATGAAGGAACTGTTTTCTGGGAAAGAATACTTCCTTTTAAAACAGTAAATCCATTATCATCATAAAAGCCTTTCGCCTGGCATGACTTGCTTTTGATGTAGAACAGATGTTTGTTTATGTGAACAGGAACATCAAAAATGGGACAACCCACAAAGGAAGTGAGCAACCTTACATCTTCAAAAAATTCTTCGGTACTGCTCCGCTGGTGCTCAGGAAGATTAGGAGCTTTGGGAATTTGCTTGTTTTCCGAAATGTTGTAACGTTTGGTGGTTTGGGCGACCGCAACGGCCATGTGTTCGAGATACTGAACATCGGCTTTGGTCATGGCGCCGTCCTTGCTGATGAATACCAGGGCTTTTTGCCAGAATGTCTTTTTATAATCATGATCTTTGATGCGCTCGGCAAAGTTTTCAGTTTCTCCAATATAGGCTTTGGGTTGCTGATACTCATCTTCGCCAAGGAGCAGGTAAAAAGCCGGTGATTTCAGTTCATCCCTTTTATTGATTATATCAAGCGATGAGCGGGGGATGAGCATGAGGCTGCATATTTTATTGCTGATAAAGATATTTTGAACACCTTGTGGATGGCCGTCGAAAAGGTAGGTGGTGATTGTTTTGCCCATGATTAGTTATATATCGAAGTACACATTCAGGAACCCTTCAGGTAATTTTAGCTTAGACACTATGTCCTTTATTATGTCCTTGGAATAGTTTATCATCATGTCCTTCATGGACAATATGACCATGAGATTGACCATGAGCATCCTTTTAACCTCCTTTTTAACCTTCTTCATGGACACTATGACCATGAGAATGTCCATGAGCTTCTTATTTGCTTTCCTTAGAAACATATCTAAAATCATGAGAAGTACTTGGTTTACCATTATCACCAATCAGTCCTAGCATTTTTAATTTTTTTAGCTGGTTTGAGGCTTTCTTTCTTTCAAACCCAAAATTATCCTCATATTCCTTTCTTGAAATTTCACCACGAGCTTTCACAAAATCAAGCCCTGCAAGTTCTTCATCATTAAGTTGGGAAAGAACCTCGGTATTATCGAGATTACGAACAGCTTCAGCAGAACGTGGAAAGGTAACAATGAGATCAGGTTCGTCATAAGTTATTATTGGCAGGGGCAATTTATACTTGTCCCTCATCTCACGATAGGTATCCATTCCAAATTCAGCTTCCTCCATGAGCCCCATGCGGTTAAAAATCAAAGTCAGTTTTTTGTTCCTGCTGTATGACTTAGCAGTAAACTTTTGAAGTTTCTCAAGCGTATTGGGGTAAACGGGCAGACCAGGGCTTTTTATAATAATCATATCAGGGTAAATTTCAAGTTGAATTTTAGCCCCATCAATGGAATAATCTCTGTGAACGATAGCATTTACAATAGCTTCCCGAATAACTACCGGAGGAAAGAAAAGAACCTTTTCCCTGGTAAATGAGGAACGGTCAAAACTTTCCGGAATTACCTTTTTAACCCATGCTTCAACCTGGTCGGGAATTAAAACCAAGGCATCATCAAAACTTTGAACGTCACTTTCACCAGTACCATAATAAACCTTAGCTTTAACCGATGCCTGTGGGTATTTATTACGAGGGCTTTTGCCAAAAAGCAGGACAGCATTGCCTGTCGGGACAAGTGCCTGAGTAGCCTTATTGGTTTCCAGTAAGTCGCTTTCTAATAACTCCTGATAGAACCCGGGAGATTTATACTCCAATTTAAGCCCTGTCTTTTGCATGTACAATTGAAGGGCTTCATCTGATAAACTATCAATATTGGTATTCAGGGCTTGCTGGTACAAAAGCCCGGGGGCTTTTGCTTCTTCTTCAATTCTATGGTTTCGTTTCCATAATGCCCAATCATCAAAAGCTTTGTTGATTCGTTTTATCTCTTTTACAAGGTCAGAATCAAATTGTTCAACCTCAATCTTATTTTTTTGAAGGAAGGATACTCCACCGAAATCATCTTTTAAAGCCAAATCTTCTTCTCCGAACCATACTTTAGCAATCCGGGCATTAACAATACGTTCGGAGCAGGGAATTTTAGGTGCGTTTCTTGAACCGGGCGAACAGGGTTCAAGTGTTGCAAATAGCCAACACCCATCCAATGGGCGATGCCTGTTTTTCTTATCCATTAGCGTATATTCAGCGTGATCCCCTTCACGAAGCTCACCTCTGTGGGCAATTTCAACCTCTCCATCGGGAAAAACCAACACAGCACCAACCATAGGGCTGGGATGGTCGTCACGTGCCTCTTGCTTAGATTTTTTCATGGCCTCAATTGCCATTGACATATATTCACGAGGTTCTTTTCGATTATCAGCTGCCATAAATTGATTTTTTAAAAATTATTTACTTAATCTGCTGCCCATCTATATTCAAATGCTTCCTGACCCAAAGAAAGACCCGTTTTCAATCTTTGATTTACTTCAGTTCCACCCGGCATCATTGGCAACATTTGAAAATAGTTCCGAATTGCAAAATTTATCCCTGTTAAACAAGTTTTTGCCTTAATCCAATTTTGTGGACTAAAAACTTTATTTGCAGGTTGTGTTTCATTCGCAGCTGCTTCCAAAGCCATATTCAAACTACTTCCTGCAATTTTTACAATATCAGTAACAAGATTGTTTGAAACTGCTTGTTTAAGACACATACTTGGCGAAGGAACTCTATCAGACAAATTATTTACAATGGAAAAACACATAGAAACTGCATATAGCTGGTGATAAGGAGCATATGCTTTCATTGCAAGTAAAGTTTGATTTAAGCCGAGTGGATTATCATTTGACCAAGATTTCCATACTTCTTTCATCCAAATGTTTAAGGCTTGAACGTCCTCCGGTTTATAATCACGTTTAAAAAGAATTTCAAAATATTTATCGAATATTTTGGTTTCACCATAAGAAATGTTCGGTCTTTGAGAATGCCAGGCTATTAAGTATTTTCCAAAATCGGATAAATCTATAATAAAGTTCTTGTCTTTTGAAGCAGGTGAAATTTCTCCTCTTTTTGTGATGAAATATCCATTCGGATATTTTAATTCAAATGCTCGTTTTAAATTTAGTATTCTTTTATCATTGCTTCTCAGATCTCTCGGTTTGACTGCACTCTGTGAATTTGTATTTATGCTAATACGATCTGCCCGGTCACGCTGTGGTATTTCGTAAAACCTGCACATTACGTATGTCTCATCGAGCTTTTTAACGGTTTCACTACAATTCAAAATCGTATTTAAAGATTGGCATCCATTGACAACACTTAAACCTTTCATTGATACTTTGGAGTCTGCCAATACCAATTTATTACAAATAGCCGTAATGCCATTATGGAAAAAGAAAAAGTCTTTATGTTTATCACTGAGGATTGTATTTCGGATTCCTTTATTTACAGCATTACTTGTTCCCAAACTTTGGCGGACATTTTTTTGAAAGAGTGAACCATCCTTAATACCTGGAAATTTAATGCATTCCTTTAGAGGAACTGCTGCAATAATAACTTGAGTGCCAGCTATTGTTTCTTTTAAATATTTACAATCTATCAAATTAAGATCGTAATTTATCAATGGATTATCAACTTCTAATGCTATATCATATCTTCTCTTTATTTCATCATCATCAATAACAGTAATCGTTGCATCAAAATCATCTTTTTCAGATATTTCTGATAATTGTTTCTGAAAAGTCTCAAGATCATTCAATGCAGCAGGAGTTAATTTTGATGTTGTTATTAGTTCAAAATTAATCTCATAATCCTCATCCAAAGCATTTGCCACCTCAGAGAGTTTTCTCTGTAATTTTGAATTTGACACATTTTGCAATCTGACCAAATCGCGAATCTGCATCCAGGCAGATAAAACTTCCCTTAGAGGCGTAGCATCTACAAATTCTCCCGAATAGAATTTACCCTGAATGATATTTATAATTGATTTATCATTATCGATAACAATTGCATCAATTTGCTTATCATTTGCCCCATCAATAATATCATCTTTAGTTTCATTCATATCTCGTTTAAGGATGGAACGAAGATACCAGGCAACAAATCTTTGACCATCATTCGGAAAGTATTGTTGAAAAAAATCAGCTTTGATCTGTTCTTTAATTGTATCGTAAATTGTCATAATAATGAATTTATAGTTGCTTTATCAATTCTTTTGCTTTTTCAACTGTGTATGCTCCATCAATCGCTTTTTTGTCAAAAATCATGAAGTAGAAATAGCCATTACCGGCTAATTCTGCCCATTTGTTGCCCAGTCTGCATTTGGCTGTGCTATCTGAATTATCACGATCGTCGCCTTTGGTTTCGATAACGACAATTTTGCCTGTTTTGGTTACTGCAATGAAATCAGGAAAGTGATTAGACTTGAAGCCGTTGATTGAAAAACCTTTGCCGCGGCCAAGGTTACGATGCCAGAAAGCGATATTGGGCAATGAAGAAATATCGGTAATAACCGATGCTTCGAAATTGTTCATGGTGCCTTCGCGCTCGTATAATGAATGGCTTATTGACGGGCCTACAGGACCCGGGACAATCATATCGGGGAAGCTCCATGCTGGTTGTGTAACAACCTTACCAATTTTGATAAGATCATTGAACCGACCTTCAGCAAAGTTGTCGGCGTGTAACCTTATTTTGGACTTTATCCGATCAGAATAGCTCCATTTGCGAATTAGCATATCCTGTAGTTGCTCGGAGTTGAGCTGGTGGAGGATGCGTTCGATAAATGCCCTGATTTCCGGGTCTGGGATTGGATACATGTCGCCAATTAGCTGGACGAGCTGGTGTGAGATGTCTTTAATCTGTCCTTCTTTTGGTTTTGCCAGTATCAATTCAACAATAGGGTCTTTGACCTGCATGTCTTCAATTTTAGTAAACCGGGGGGTGTATTCATCTTTTTTGACCTGCTCAATATCAACCTTGTATAAATCGGAAGAAACCTGTTCGAAATCAATCTTAGTGTCTTCGTTGCTGAGCTTAAAGTTGCCAAGCAATGATTCCTGGTTGAGGAGAATTTTATCGGTACCAAAGATGTCACTCTGTAATACCTCTAAGAAAAATTGAGGGAGTTTAATAGCGGAGGCAACTGATTTGTTGGCCTCGACGATTGAATAGCGTTTTACTTTATCACCCATTTCCTGAAAAATATTTTCGTCAACAGGTTGCTGACTTTGTTTTTCAATGATACTTTCCATTTCACGGTTCTGCGTTTCGGCCATGTCCTGAATCTGGTCGACTACCGAATTTGTAATCACTTGGGATTGCTGAACACCCGGAGTGAATGAAATTCGGGAGATTTCGATTTCATCTTCGGCTGCCTGAGTTTTTTCCTGCTCAGGGAACAGGAAAGCTTCGAGGGGTTTAACCGGTGCCTGCCTGATCTCCGTTTCGGACATCGTATCTTTTTGCCGGTAATCTTTTTCGCTGAAACCAGAAGCCAGCAACCCCTCCACGATATTCTGAAGCGTTTCGTTGAATTTAGCCGAAGCCGTGAGGACATATGAAACATTGAGCAAGGGAGCCGTGTGTTTTGTTACATAAGGCTGCCTTAATACCCTGCCCAGGATTTGTTCTACATCAACCGCCGATGATTTATCGGCCAGTGATGCAAGGATGTAGGCAAAGGGACAGTCCCAACCTTCTTTCAGAGCATTGATGGTGATGATGTACCTTACGGGACAGTCTTTTGAACCGAGTGTGATTCCTTTCAACTCGTCCTTTTCGGCTGTTTTGATTTTAATTTGTTCTTCAGGAATGCCGACTTTTAATAGCTGTTCCTTCAGTTTATCGAAGGTAGTGTTATCGTCGCCGGTGCGGGGCTGAGCCTGGAAGAGTACGATAGGCCGGATATATTTACCTCCGCTGCGCTCTTCTTCTTCGGCCAACAATTCAAGTTTGTGCTGCAAATGAAGGGCGCTGTTGATTACCTCTGTTTTATCGTGATGATTGTAAACGATGACCGGAAGTTTCACCATGTGTTCTTTTTTGAGCTCAATGGCAGGCACCAGGCTCACGATGTTGCTGTTATCGCGAGGGGTGGCTGTGAGGTCCAGAACAAATGACGGATTGAGGGCATTGAGCATTTCGACACTTAGTTCGCTTTCGGCATTGTGACTTTCGTCGACCACGAGCACGGGCGTAAGACTGCGTATAACGTTGATAAGTGCAGTATCGTCAATATCATCGAGCAGCAATGATTTGTCTTTAAGCTGGCTTGCGAATGGCGCAAGCTGACCGTTTTCCTGGTACACTTTACGGTCCTCTTTGTTGCGTGCCCGAAGACTGGAAAAGCTCATCACCACAATGGTAAGCTGTTCTTTTACAACCGTTGGATTGAAATTGGAACCTTGCAACAGGTCTTTCTTTTCGTAAACTTCGACCCGGTTGTTGAAGAGGCTGTTGAGCTTTTGCCTGTATGGGTGATCGGGATTGCTGAGGTTGTTTACCGTTTGATCGAGCAGGTTGCTCCAGGGAACCAGCCAGACCACAAAACGCGGGACATCGGGCGAATAAGCGGTAAAAATGGAGTGCAACGCATTACAGGCAATAAATGTTTTGCCACCGGCGGTTGGTACCTTAATGCATACATGCGGAGCATTGGGTATGGAGTTTTTATAGGGTTGCATCCCGCTACCTGAAATTGGATTGTAGGGGCCTATCCGATCTTCCCAGTACTTATTAAAAGCTGTATTGGTGGCTTTGTACTTCTGAATATAATCGAGGTACAATTCCAGGTCTTTTATGACTTTTTGCTGATAAGTTTTTAGTTCCATATTAGAACTGTGTTATATCTCGAGGAATTTTCTTGAAGATGATGTTTTTGAGTGTCATAAACTCTTTTGGAAGCAGGCAATTGTCGGCATAGATGACATACTGCGCTGCCGGTGTTTTGATTGTGGCCAATGAATCAAAATCAAGGGTGGTAAGCGAATGCTTTTCGTAAATGAAGTAGTAGGCCGAATCTTCCTTTTTGCCCAGGAAATATGGGTTATCGGCAGCCGGATCGGGTGGAGTGTAAGGCGTACGTGTTTCGCTGTACCAAATGTATTCTCGTATTTTACCGGTTTCCACTTCTTCGTTCAGGAACTCGTTGTTTTCGCCTGTAAAAAGTGGTTTGCCAAGCTCGTAATAATCGAAACCTCCGCCAGTACCTTCTTTGTCAGAATAGCCATTAATTACACGTTTTACCCGTTCGGCAGTAATGGTTTCGGCATAATCTTCCATTTCGACCAGGATAAATTTGCGGTTGCCGCCATCCTGTTTGTTGAGGTTTAAAACGGCATGAGCGGTAGTGCCTGAACCAGCGAAACTATCAATCACAATATCATTGTCTTTTGTAAACTGACCAATGAGTGAATGAATCAATGAGACAGGTTTTGCATATGAAAAAATAACATCTCCAAAAATATTCTTTAATAATCTTGTTCCTTCTTCATTTTTAGCAGTTTTTATGAAATGAGCATCCAATGTATCAATTTCCTGGTTTTGTTCAAAAATCCATGTTGATAAAGGCTTCCTGTCTCTTTTGGCGTCTTCAGGGAATGATTTAAGGCGAGGAGTTGTTAATTTTTTATCAGGAAAGTCCTCTGGAAATATTACTAGATTCTCGTCGACCTTTTGTTTCATTGTTGGTGGATAAAACCCCCACACTCTTCCTTTTGCTGGCCAATATCCAGTTCCGGTTTTAGGATTTTTGAGTTCATACCATTGATTAGGTCGCATTTCTTTAGTCATACCAACAGTTAAAGGCATGCTCGCATAGAATCGGCCATCTCCATCAGACAAATTGTATTTTTCCATGTCTCTTTCTTCACCTCTAACAAAAACAGTATCGGGTGATTTTGAGTACGCAACAATATATTCGTGGTCTTTTGAAATCCAAGAATTGGCCATGCTTGAACTTACCCTTCTCCTCCAAACGAAATTGGCAAAGAATCCTTTAAATCCAAAGATTTCATCAAGAATCAGTTTCAAATATGTTAACTCGAAATCATCAATTGAAATCAAAAGAATTCCATCTTTATCCAAAAGTTTATGTAGAAGTTTTAACCGTGGATAAATCATGCATAGCCATTTATCATGCCGACTAAGATCTTCTCCCTCCTTACCTACAACTGAGTATAGCCATTTTTTTATTTTCGGATCATTTACATTATCGTTATAGGCCCAGTTTTCGTTGCCGGTATTGTACGGAGGATCGATGTAGATGCATTTGATTTTGCCTTCATACTCAGGCAGCAGGCTTTTTAGGGCTTCGAGGTTATCGCCGTGGATAATTTTATTACCGCTGCCTGTTGATTGAGGTTGTTCTCTATTATCGGCAGTATAACCGTATTGGTGTTCGAGGACGCGGTAAGGAACATCCTGGTGGTGGTTTATTACTTTTTCCTTACCGATCCAATTGAGTGTGGGCATGCGAAGAAAAACAGATTTAGATAAGAGTATAAGCTTAGAATAAATTAACAGTTCACATGCAAGTCAACAGATATGCACGGGCATGTCAAATATACTTAATAATTGAATATTGCAAGAGAGACTTTCTCAATATCGTTATTTCATTGGACTTGGTTTGACCACACTTCGGTTTCGCTTAGTTTAAATGCATCCGTGCCACTGTGCAGAGGCAAAGGAAGGATTTTATAGAAAGGAGATTGTGTAAAGCCTTACTAAATTTTAGTATAGCAACCATATTGCGGCTGGGATAAATAACGGCCATTAAGTTCTTTCAAAAGGCTATCAACTGTCCGGACTGAAAGATTGAACGACTTGCCTAATTCCAATGCTTCGGCACGTTTGAAGTTAGCGGGCAGGGCGTAGAAGAACCTGCGTTTGTTGTCGCCGTTTTTAAAGACAGCAGTCTCGTTCTGTTTTGGCAGGTTGTGAAACATCAGCAGGCTGTGGTGCAGATAGAGGTCAGCCAGGGAAAGAGATGTTTCAAAATCAATGTCAGTGCAGGTTGCCTGTTTTGACATATCTCCATTTTCGACTTTGCGAAGTGCGGTGAAAATCATGGCTATGCGGTAGAGGATGGAACCAAGCCTTTTTACAATACTGGCGGCTTCGTCGTGGTTGAAGGTGACAACCTGGTACAGCCAATTGTCGAAAACGGCATTGAGGCGATCCCATTGGGCACGGGAAAGTTCAACAATGGTGGGGTACTGCTGCAGAAAACGTGAAATGTCGAAAGTTTGCTGCGAGAGAGCTGTAAAGTGATCGGTGAGGTTGATGTTGTTAGCATAAGGCGAAACATCGCGCCAGTGTTGCTCAACTTTGAATGCATAAAATATAAACCGGCTAAACAGACCATCTTCAGCAGAGTTGATGAGGCCGGTAACCTGGCTGGGTGTACCTGAAAGCGCTACCGAAAGCCGGGGTTCGTTTACCTCAATGTACTCATTGTTGGTTTTCTTTGAGCTTGAAACACGCTCGTGGTGGAATGCTTTTCGCAGCAAGTCGGAATAGCCGCCCCACTCTTGTTTGAGGACATTGCCCATGGTGTCGGCTTCGGTTTCACATATTATGCCCTCGCCATCGTTCTGTTCGAGATGAGTGAGAATTTTAGCATAACTTGTATTGGCGGGAATGTAAAGTACCCTGAAAGGAGGTGCTTCGGGCGGGTCCTCTAAAGGTTCATCTTTTTTGCGGGAGCGCTCACGGGCTTTGTATTGGTTCAATTCAGCATCATAGCGTTGTTTAGCCTCCTGACTGTCGCGGATCATGATCTCGTGGTGCTTGTCGGCCAGCATTTTGGCAAACTTCATGGCTCCTTTGCCGCTGGCAGCGGGAGCAATCACAAAGGCGAAAAGGTTAGGATAAGTTGTCTGCTGGGCATAAATGCCCCTGACATTGGGAAGGCAACCACTCAGAATTGACAATGCACCTGTAAGGAAAACATCGCGTTCGCGGGGATCAGCAAAAGCACCTGCCCCGGATTGCAATAGTAAAGGGAGATTACTATAAACGGTGGCAGGGATCAAAGGTGAAGACTTCAGATAGTCTTCCTCGTCATTAGTGACAGTCTGGGAGAGGGGAGTTTGCGACTTTGCAGAGTTTGCAAACTTTGAAAATTCTACTGAATGGTTTGTATAAGCGCTACAGACAGAAGCTCTTATTTCCTTTTCAGCCAGGTCGAAATTTTGCTGGCAAAAGTCCAAAGTATCGCTTTCAGGGAGGCCTGCCCGGTTGCAATTAGAGGCAAGCAGATAAATATAATTATTACGGTTTCCATCGATGTAGGTTTCTTTTTGGTTCGTAAACTGAATTTGTTGTTCGAAAATGAAGAGGGAGTTCAGGTTTTCAGGCTCCTTGACATGAGTGAGTGTTGCAGAAGGTGTCTCAGGGTGCTTTTCTGACTCAAAAAATTCTGAAGCAGGCAGTTGAACCATGAACTTCTCGTTGTAGATGTTTTTATACATAGCCGGATCGTCACTCACAAAGCAAAGCCGGGTTATGTCCTTGCATTTGGGGTCACATGGTATGCCAAGTGATTGTTCATAGTAATCCTGTATCTGGCGATAGGCCGTATTGTGATGCACAGCAGTAGTATTGACCTCGACAAAAACCTTCAGGCCATTGCCACTGGGACTGCGAAAGCATCCGAAAGTGTACGGGATTTTGGAAATGCCTTCAAATGCTTCGTCCAACTGCCCGGGTGAGAGCTTGTCGAAATCAAGATGGACATATCCGCTATAGTTCTTCAGCAGATGTGCTTTGCGACCACCTTCGTAAGTTCCCGATGGAGTGAATGCCGGAAGTTGCTTTTTGAGTTGATCGGCTTTATCGGAATCGCCCGAAGCTAAGATTGTGCGGAGGTGTTCGATTTCGGCTTTGTATTTGCCGTTACGGATGTCGTTCAGGATCAGGATAAGGGACCTGTTTTCAACCGGTTGGTTGAATCCTGAGAAAATGGTTGCTGTAGCCATGAATCAGGATTTAGCCGGTTTGTGGTGCTTATCGAGTAATGCAAGTATATCAGACAAGCGGTAATACACTTTAATGCCTACCTGTGAGTAAGCAATGATTCCTTCATCGCGCCAGGCTTGGGCTGTGCGCTTGCAGATATTCATGATTTGAATGAACTCCTGGTTGTCGAAAAAGACCTGGTCAGGATCGGTGCGCTGTTTCTTAGCGAGGATCTCCTCGAGGCGTTTAAGTCTCTCGGCCACCTTTTCCAGTGGTTCACGGCAGGTTTTACAATGTTCCATACCTATCGCCTCCTTCCCCTGGTTAAATTCTCTGAAACCTGCTTTTCGATTTCTTCGGTGGTATCCTGGCGGTTACGCTGCAACCACTCATCGAGTTCAATACGTTTGAAATACAGCTTTTTGCCCTGGGGGCAGAAATGCGGAATCTGACGGGTTGAGGTCAGCTTGTAGAGGTGGGACGGGCTTACATCCAGATAGGAGCATGCTTCGTTGAAGTTAAGAACCGTTTTTTGCAACAGGTTCTGCTCATCCAGTTTTGTTGCGATCTCGGAGAGCTTGTTTAAGATCATTTCTTCGTGTGACATCTTTTTGATTATTAAATGATGCCGCGAAAGTCATAAACAGCTGATCCATAAAGGTTAAGGGGTTAAGCCCTTACTCAGATAACTGAATAATCTTAATGTTTTTTATTTCACTTGGTTGAAGATTCTGTCAATGGTAGCCTTTTCTTTAGGCTCTAACTTATTCTTTGAACTGCTGGCTGAAAGGTTGTTTGCCGTGATAGGATTATCATTTATAGAGAAGAAGATTTTTGATTTCTCGATATTTGAAAGGGAAAGGTTGCTGAAATAGGGCTGTAGCTTATCGATACAATATCGAAAGTGTTTTGTTTCACAGCCAATGTGAATTTTGGTACAGCCAGGAATAAGGCTCTTTGATGTCAATACTTTCAGCAAATCTTCAGCAGTGCATAGGTCTTCGTTTACTAATACAATCTGAAAGCAAAGCTGGGTAACAATATACGTTAGCTTTTCAGGATCATCTTTGAAGCCGAACCAAATTCTATCCTGATCTTTAATGGTTATATGTCCTCCCTCTTTATGATTTTCAGTTAAAATAACTGGTTTTAACTGGATCAGGTTTGAGATGGATTCTTCGAGATCCAGTAGATAGAAGTCTTCAAGAGTCGTGGTTTTGTCAAGACTATCTTTGAAATGTTCCTGAATACTGAAATAGAGCCGGATTAGGCTATGTTTTAGATGAAATAGTGCGAAATGTACAATATCACTTTGTTCATCTGGAGGGGTTGAATAATCACGGTCCTTCAATTCAATACCTGTTTGTTTGGCAAGTACCCGGATATTTGTGAGTGTCTGGTTAACATTATATTGGACGTCGATAATGTCGGACCAGTTACCAGCCTGGTAAAGGAATGCATTGTAGAACCGGAGGGTTTCGGCAGTAATAAGTAAGTTATAAAAGTGAGTTACTGCATTATAGTATTTGGGCAACTCAATATCAAAACGGAGTGGTTGGAGAGGATTCGGGCTTTTGGGTTCAAGAACTAACACTTTCTGCTGTATGGGGAAATCTGTCAGCAGGTAAGAAACCTGCCCGAATATGTCGGATAATGTTGACAGAGGAATTGCCTTTGCGTTCCTGACAATCTCAGTAAAGCGCCTGTTATTACTTATATCAACTTTCCAGGGTTTAAGTGTACCATGGAGAATATTATCCAGTATGATTATTTCCATACACGTTTATTTCAATTGGGTCAGCAAGTTAGCATATTCCAGCTTAACTTCATCGGTAAAGCTATCGAGATAGTTCTCGGTGACTAGTTCGGAGCTGTGCCCGAGGCTTTCTTTGATGAATGAAGTGGGAACGCCTTTTCTTTTAAGGACCGTTGAAAATGAATGACGGGCAGCATACGTGCCGATCTTCATATCAATCTTCTTTTCCTGCCTGATTTCTTCCATATGTTTGTTCACCCATTTGATGAAACGCTGGCAACGATGCTTCACTGTAACGGGGCTCAATCCGGCATCCAAAATCGGGAAGAGGAAGGGATTGGCGAGGGTAGTATTCTTTTGCCGGTTGATAATTTCAATGGCTTTGGGATTCAGCCCGACCTTGATGGGGCGCAGGTCTTTTTTCTTAGTGCGCTTGGTTTTCTGGCGGATGAAATACAAATAACTGCCTTGTATATTTTCCGGCTTCAGGTGGGCAATATCGGTGAAGTTTATACCATTGCAGAGGTAGGAGAGAACCCAGAAATCGATGGCTTTTTGCCGGTGGGGATCATCAGAAGTATAATCCAGGAGTTTCTGAAGGTCATCAGAAGGAAGGGCTTTCTTAATGTTTCGGCCGGCTGGAATCTGATATTTCTTAAAAGGGTATTTGTCAGCCGATAGCATATTATGCTCAATAGCCTGGTTGATGATAGCCCGCAGTTGCCTTAAGTAGATGCCTATTGAACTAACAGACTTGCCGGCATTAGTCATATAGTTTTCATAGGACAGCAGGAACTCGGGGGTTATATCGTAAATCGTGAGATTCTTTTTGAAGTCGCTAATTGAATTGATGGTAGTCTGATAGGAGATGGCGGTTCCTATCTGGCCATGTTCTTTAAGAATGTTTATATACCTATCGAACCAGTAAGAGAGTTTTGAGAGATGTTGTTCACCTGAGTTGGAGGAACGTTGGAAGAAGGCCTCTTCGAATGCGACGATAGAGAAAGGGTGGAGACTGTCGATAACCCCCTGGGCTTTGGTTTCGATAGCTTTGAGACGAGTTCTGAGGCTTTTCAGGTCATTATCGCGGAGGTTGGATGCGAAGAGTTTTTCCCATTCTTCCTTAGTGACAGATTCTTTGATGCCGTACTTTTTTTTGCCTTCGCCGTAGTAAATGTTTAACTTTACGGGATACTTACCATCCTTGTTTGCCTTGGTTCCTTCTATTACAAAGCCTACTGTTGCTGTGTTTTCTTTCATAACTGATGTATAAAAATGCGACCAAAAATGCGACCATATCGATACACAAAGGTATGAAAAAAGAGATAAGAAAGGAAAGAAAGAGAAAAATAAACATTGGAAATCAGTATATTAAATAATAAAAGCAGATAAGAGATAACAAGAGAAAAGTAAATTTATGACTGTTAATCAGAGGGTCGCTGGTTCAAGTCCAGCAGGGGGAGCAAATATAATAAGGGTTTCAGAAGTTATATATCTGATGCCCTTTTTCTTTTTGCCCAACAATTTTACTAGTTTCCTCTTAAAACCTGATCAAAATCAAAGGAGTAAACACCGGGAAGTTGGTAATTTCCGAACATCCTTATGATATCAACGATTTAAAGTACCCGATGGTTTTTATCAAACCCTCTTCCAATTGAATTTTAGGTTCCCAATGGAGTTCTTCCCTTGCCAGGGTAATATCGGGCTGGCGTTGCGAAGGATCATCAGGAGGCAGGGGCAGTCTTATAATTTTCGACTTCGATCCTGTGAGTTTTATTACTTTTTCAGCAAGTTCGAGAATAGTAAACTCATTTGGGTTACCGATATTTACCGGCCCGGTAAATTCGTCGCGCGAAGCCATCATCTTTATCATGCCATCGAGCAGGTCATCCACATACTGGAAACTGCGAGTTTGCGATCCGTCGCCGTAGATGGTAATTTCTTCGCCCCTGAGAGCCTGCATGATGAAGTTGGAAACCACCCTTCCGTCGTTCGGGTGCATGCGCGGCCCGTAGGTATTGAAAATCCTGATGATCTTAATCTTTACGTTATTCTGTTTGTGGTAATTCACAAACAGCGTTTCGGCAGCACGCTTGCCTTCGTCGTAGCAGGAGCGTTCACCAATCGGGTTCACATGTCCCCAGTAAGTTTCCACTTGAGGATGAATTTGCGGGTCGCCGTAAACTTCGCTGGTTGAGGCCTGAAGTATCTTTGCCCTGATCCTTTTTGCCAGCCCAAGCATATTGATTGCTCCCATTACCGATGTCTTTACCGTTTTAATGGCATTGTACTGGTAATGGATAGGCGAAGCAGGACAGGCGAGGTTATAAATTTCATCCACCTCGATAAAAAAAGGCATGGTAACATCGTGCCTTACCAGTTCAAAATAGGGATTTTTCAGCAGGTGCACTACGTTCTGCTTCTGCCCGGTGAAATAGTTATCGAGGCATACCACTTCATTTCCTTCGGCTAACAGCCTTTCGCAAAGGTGTGATCCTACAAACCCTGCACCTCCGGTAACAAGCACTT
Organism: Bacteroidota bacterium; assembly: GCA_022711175.1. Classification (GTDB taxonomy): domain Bacteria; phylum Bacteroidota; class Bacteroidia; order Bacteroidales; family UBA4417; genus UBA4417. The sequence continues at coordinate 24,870 of JAKLFM010000006.1, forward strand.
TTCTCCGGATCATCGTAATACTTTTTTAAGGTTTATCTCCTTTGAATTATTGGAACTTGTTCCCTGTTTATTTTTCTGTATCTACGCCGATACAGTAATAATCGAACCCGTTTTGCTTCATTTCTTTTCGGTCGTAAATATTACGTCCGTCGAACACAACTGCATTGTTGAGGAGCTTTTTCACGATTTTAAAGTTGGGAAACCTGAACTCTGGCCATTCAGTTACCAGTGCCAGTGCATCAGCATCAATCAGGGCATCGTACATGTCTTCCGAATATGTTATGCTTTCGCCTAAGTGATGTTTTGCCTCGTTCATGGCGACAGGGTCATAAGCCTTAATTTTGGCACCGGCTTCCATGAGTTTCTTAATGATAACCAGCGACGGGGCTTCGCGCATATCATCGGTTTGCGGTTTGAAGGATAATCCCCAAACGGCAATGGTTTTCCCATTCAGATTTCCTGTGAAATAACCATTTATTTTGTTGAAAAGCACTGATTTCTGGTCATTATTTACTGCTTCAACAGCTTTCAGTACCCGCAATTCATATCTAAACTCATTGGCTGTTCTTATAAGAGCCTGCACATCCTTTGGGAAACATGAGCCTCCATAACCTATTCCGGGATAAATGAACTTGGTGCCAATACGTGTATCAGAACCTATACCTTTGCGCACCATGTTGATGTCGGCGCCAACAATTTCGCATAAGTTCGCGATATCGTTCATGAAACTGATCTTGGTAGCCAGCATCGAATTGGCTGCATATTTGGTCATTTCAGCGGAGGTAATATCCATGAAGATAACCGGGTGGCCGTTCAACGTGAAAGGTTTATAAAGGCTTTTCATCAGTTCTTCAGCCCTGGGGCTGTCAAGCCCGATAACGATACGATCGGGTTTGAGAAAATCTTCTACCGCAGCACCTTCTTTCAGGAATTCGGGGTTTGAGGCTACATCGAAAGGAATGTCAACTCCTCTTTTATCAAGTTCTTCCTGCAGCGCCGCTTTAACCTTAGCAGCGGTTCCTACTGGCACAGTGCTCTTGGTTACCACGAGCAAATAGTCCTGCATATTCTTTCCGCACTCACGGGCAACAGCCAGTACATATTTAAGGTCGGCACTTCCATCCTCATCCGGAGGTGTTCCAACGGCAATGAACAATACCTCGCTGTTTACAAGTGCTTCTTTGAGGCTGGTGGTAAAACTCAGGCGGCCTTTTTTCATGTTGCGGTGCACCATTTCTTCGAGGCCGGGCTCAAAAATGGGAATGATCCCTTTGTTGAGATTCTCGATTTTCTTTTGATCAATATCAACGCAAACTACGTCAATACCTACTTCTGAGAAGCATGTCCCTGTAACAAGTCCGACATATCCGCTTCCTACAACGGCAATTTTCATAATAGTGTTAACGGGTTAGTAATTCCACAAAGATATTGATTGTTGCCAATAGCCCGAAAAATGAATGAATATATAATGAAAGCAAACCATTGGGGCAAAAGAAAGGGATTTCATGATTTCGTACTTTTACATGATTTTTAACAAGATTGGCATCTGAATAAACAAAGACACAGCGATGAATAAAATTCTTGTCACTGGTGGCGCAGGATATATCGGCTCACACACAGTTGTTGAATTACAGCAAAATGGTTTTGAGGTAATAATAGTCGATAATCTGTCTAACTCCTTAATAGAAGTTCTTGATAACATCCACTCCATAACCGGCATCAAGCCTCATTTTGAGCAGTTTGATCTGGCAGATCCACGGCTTACCGCAGATTTTTTTACACGTCATACTGATTTGTCAGGAATCATTCATTTTGCGGCTTATAAAGCGGTTGGGGAATCAATGGAAAAACCGCTTGGTTATTACCGCAACAACCTGATGTCGCTTATCAACCTGCTGGAAGGCATGAAACTGCATGGTATAAATAATATTGTGTTTAGTTCGTCCTGCACCGTTTACGGCCAGCCCGATGAACTTCCGGTTACTGAAAACGCACCTTTTAAACCCGCATTCTCAGCATATGGCAATACAAAGCAAATGTGCGAGGACATCCTGAAATTCACTGTAAATGCGCATCCCGTTAAGGCCATTGCTCTCAGATATTTTAATCCAATCGGGGCACACCCTTCAGCACTTATTGGCGAACTGCCTTTGGGTATTCCGAATAACCTTGTTCCTTATATCACCCAAACGGGCATTGGCAAACGTGAATACCTGCGTGTTTTCGGAAATGACTATCCAACCCCCGACGGCACCGCCATCAGGGATTATATTCATGTGGTTGATCTGGCACAAGCCCATGTTGTGGCACTCAGACGGTTGATCGAAGGCCGTTCCAAAACAAATCCCGAAGTTTTTAACCTGGGGACTGGTAATGGTTTTTCGGTAATGCAGATTATTGAAGCATTTGAGCGTGTAAGCGGACTAAAACTTAATTACAGAATAGTTGACAGGCGGGCGGGTGACATAGAGCAGGTGTGGGCCGATACCGGTTATGCAAATAATGAACTTGGATGGAAGGCTGAACGCACACTTGACGAGATGATGGCATCGGCCTGGAGATGGGAAATGGCATTAGAAGGAAGGTAGCAGGTTGCTCATGAGATATGAAAAAAGGCAGCCACCCAATAAAGGTGGCTGCGCATGCAATCTAAGAATATACCTGCTCACATGGAAGTTAGAAGCAGGATGAAAAAACTCTTCATGGAAAACAATATACTCATTTCAAAAACTCACTTTATTGATGAAATGAATATGTTTATTAGAAAGCAAATGTATTGAATCACCCGTGCTTCTTGCATGGTTTTTTAGTGAACGGTAGGTTTGATTTAGCGAATGTGGGGTTTCGGCAGGTAAACGGTATTTGGCAATCCTTTTATAACCATAGACCGGCTGCTTTGACAATTCAAATGTCGCTGCTGTTGGTAAGAAATGGCATCACAATGGTTACCCGCGTTCCGGGATTTGCTGTACCGGGAGTCAATTCCGAAAAATCGATTGAAGTTGTTGTATTGTATTTTTTACTTAACAGTTGTAGGCGCTTTTGAATAATCTGCACACCAAGATGTTGTTTCTTTATGCGCGTCTCGTTGAGTTGCTTTGCCTTTTCAATACCAATACCATTATCCTCAATAACTAAACATAAGGAGTTGTTGCTGAAGGGTTTGAAAATAATATGAACAAACCCATTTCCATCGAGATTGGCCAGGCCATGCCATATTGAGTTTTCAACAAATGGCTGTATGATCATGCTTGGAATATAAATCCCAAAATCATTTAACGACTCATCGAATTGAACTGAATATTCAAATTTATCTCCCATCCGTTCCTTCTCAAGTTCAAGATAGTTTTCCAGCCGGTCAATTTCTTCATCGAGAAGTATCATGGGGGTGTCAATAACATCGAGGTTTTTGCGTATGAGCCTTGCGAATTTTGCTAGGTAAATAGCTGCATCAGTACCTTTATTCTTAAGCAGGTAAGTCTGAATTGATCCAAGCGAATTGAAAATAAAATGCGGGTTCATCATTGATTGAAGCGCTTTCTGCTCCATAAGCACCAACTGATGATCCACCTCAATCTTTTTCATCCTTTGAAGTCTTGACCGGTTAACAATTAACAATACAAGACTTGCAGCCAATAATGCGATGAATGCCCAAAAAGCCGGCATTTTTAATAAAGTTTGTTTTATCTCAATCGGAATAGTCAGAGGTTCGCTCCATCCGGAGTTGTATTTGCGCGCCCTTACTTTTAATTGATATTTCCCTTGTGGGAGACGTTGATAGTTCAGGTTGAGGCCATTGCCTGTAGCTATGGTCCAACCGGTATCAGCGCCTTCGAGCTTATAAGAATAAATCACTGAAGCCGAAAAATAGCTAATACTCCCAAACATGAGATGGATATTATTGCTTCCTCTAAGCCGAAGCCCTTCGTTATCAACGGTTACAGGGATATCATTCACCCTTATTGACTGTAGGAAAGGTATGGGTGGTATCGCTGGTTCTGTTACCGACCGGCTTGAGATTACAGTTAAACCCTCATCGCTGGCAATGTATAACGAATCGTTGTAAACAAGTATGTCATTGATATTGTTAAAACTGATATTGAGGGGTTCGAGATGCACGGTTTCACCTTTGGTGACCCTGAAAAGATCATTGCACTTGTATATCTCGCTAAGTGTGGCTATAAACAAGGTGGAATCAGCATAAGCACAACGGCGGATTTGCATTGAAACTGGTGCAGTGAATGCTTTTGACAAATTGTACAGGCGGTTGTTCTGAAGCAGAAAAAGGCTGTCACCGTCAATGTTCAGCAATTCGGTACGCTCGTCAATAAAAAGATGGCTAAGCAAAACCGAACCATCAAAACGACTGAGCAAAGGGTATGGTTCCAGTTTATTGTTTTTGAAAACATAATTGCGTTTTGAATTGACAATAAGACCATCGTTGTTGTCGAAGTAAACATTATTGATTCGCTCGCCGGTATTAACCATAGCTCTGAAAAACAAATCGGCAGATGAAGGACCGATAGTCAGGTATTCTTGCATAAATAAACAAACTAACTTGCCAGATTTGTTGTTGATTATTCGTTTGATGAAAATATCATAAACTTTTTCAGATACAAACTCAATTTTTTTTTCTGAAATGCGAAAATGAGGGTGTCGAAATAAACCGATTTTGCTGTTTGCATTGCTTGAAATTACAAGAGTATTATCACTCAAAGTGAAGATTTGCTTGGCTGGTTGCAAATTGCCTGGTAATGGGAAAGTGTAGAAGTTGCTGTATTTATAAAGAATAGCCGAATTGTTTGTTGAAAACCATAATCCTGAACCTACTGAAAAATGAAGGCTGTTGATTCCTGTGCCGCCAAACATACTCTTTTCGTAATGCCTTTCACTCAGAAAATCGTGGTTGATCACATAAATCCCATCATCAGAGCTTACCCAGATGTTTTTTTCATGATCTTCAAGCAATCCTAATGCTTTCTTAATATCCAGATGTTTTATAACCTGGTTGCCCGACATACAATAAACTCCCTCTTCATAAGCGGTTATCCAGACCTGTCCTTCGGAATCTTCGATGATGGTGCGTATTTTGTTAACATCGCAAGGAACATTAACCTTTTCTTTAACAAAGTTGCTGCTAACTTTCAACAAACCCTGATCATAGGTAATTAAATAATACCGACCTTCATTGGCTGCGAAAACGCTCTTACATAACACATGACTGTCAATCAACGATATCTTTCGAAGTCTGGAATCAAATCGGTATAAACCTCCACTGGTCCATAAAATCCTTTCATCCAGTGATTTTTCATAAATTTGGTAAACACGGATATTTTCAAGCTCAAAATCTAATTTTGGCACTATGGTATTATTTTGAGTAAATAACTCTTGCTTCTGAATGTTGTTATTTTTATCAAGAGTAAAAACCTCTCTTTGCCAATTATAGAAGTTGATGGATTGATCTGATGATATATAAAAATCAAGGATAAAACCTTTGCCTTCGAGATATTTCAAAAACGGAGCATTTGTGGTATTATACATAATATTATTCTGGATGAAATTTACTGAAGAATTATAGCTAAAAAACCATAAACGACCATATGGGTCCTCTTTTATCCTCACAATATCGTTGCTGCTAAGTCCGTCTTTCTTCCGGTAGGTGGTAAAGTTAGTACCGTCAAATTTGGTAACGCCGGCATCCGAAGCAAACCACAAAAACTTTTTACTGTCCTGGTAAATCTGGTAAATAGTATTCGACGGCAGGCCATTCTGCGTAGTATAATGCTTGATGTAAGGGTTTTGTGCAGTTACCTGCAAAACCGGAAACAGCAAGATGAAAGCGACCAGGTGTCTTTTGGACCTTGTATTAATCAATGGTTAATGTATATTGTTTTATCCTCTCTCTGAATTCCTGTATTTTGCGACGGGAGATATCATGCCTGCTTCCATCACTCATTTCTGCAAAGTTGCCCTGAATACTAGAGTAGCCTGCCAGGAAATTGAGGTTAATGATTGTTGATTTGTGAATTCTGAAAAACTGCGGCATTTCCAGTATTTTTTCAAAATCGCCCAGCGTGCGCGTTGCCATTATTTTCTGGTTTCCGGTAACGCTTAATATAGTATAGCTGTTGTTAGCCTGCAAATACATGATATCTTCTACATTTACAATCCTGAATCCTGACTGCTCGGTGATTGTAAGGCGCGAAATTACAGGAGAAGTTGCCCGCATATTCTCCTGCAAATTACTGAGTGATTGATTGTAAATATCGTTAGCTTCAGCGAATTTCTGCCTTAGCTCATGATTATAAATTGCTTTGGCAACTGCCTCCTTTAACTCAACAGGATTAATCGGCTTAAGCAGATAATCAACTGCATTGGCTTTGAAAGCCCGCAAAGCATGTTCCTGAAAGGCTGTTGCAAAAATCACACTATAATTGCCGGAGGGTATTGAGCGAAGAAATGTAAAACCATCTTCCCTGGGCATTGAAATGTCAAGGAAGATTATCTCAACCTTTTGGTTGTTAAGCAATATTCTTGCTTCGGCAGCCGAAGCCGCCATCCCGCATAAATCTATTTCAGGGCAGTACTGGCTGAGTAATATAGCCATCGCCTCACGTATATTTTGCTCATCATCAACAATGATTGCCGTGTACTTTTTCATCTGATAAAGATATAATTTCCATGTACTGAAAACTATTTTCTAAACTGATTTCTTTTGAAAGAATGCAATTCCGACAGCAGGTTACCACCAACAAGTAATTTCTGATTCATAAATATTACGATATTTGTGACTTACCTAAACTACGAATCATAACATTCTGATTTCCCAATAGTAATCTCTTCCCGCAGGGGCAAATATTCACAATCATGAAACATACCGATTTCATTTTTCCTGCCGATAGTAAAAAGAGCCTGAAAGATTTCGATCCTGCATCATCGGGGAAATACAAAAGCAAAAAAAGTGCTGAGAAAGATCTCGAAAGAGGCATTGAGAAACTGGCCAGGATTCAGGATTTGCTGTATGCACACGACCAATATTCGGTTCTGCTGATTTTCCAGGCAATGGATGCAGCAGGTAAGGATGGAACGATCAAGCACGTGATGTCGGGCGTCAATCCCCAGGGGTGCCAGGTTACCAGTTTCAAGGTGCCGTCGGCCGAAGAGCTAGATCATGATTTCCTTTGGCGATGTGTAAAGCAATTACCCGAACGCGGACGCATCGGTATTTTCAACCGCTCGTATTACGAAGAGGTGCTTGTAACAAGAGTACATCCGCAAATACTTCAAAACCAAAAGCTTCCGGATTTATCCAAATCGCCTGAAAAAGATCCGAAATTCTGGAAACAACGCTTCGACGACATCAATAATTTTGAAAAATACCTGCACAACCAGGGGACGGTTATCCTGAAATTTTTCCTGCACGTGTCGCCCGACGAACAAAAAAAACGACTGCTTGAGCGCATCGCCGACCCGGCAAAAAACAGGAAATTTTCAATCGGCGATGTTCACGAACGCGCGCTTTGGCCAAAATACATGGAAGCTTATGAGGAAATACTTAAACATACTTCAACCGAAGTTGCACCCTGGTATGTGATTCCTGCAGATAAAAAATGGTTTATGCGGACCGCCGTCAGCGATATCATTGTTGAACGGCTTGGGCAGCTAAAATTGCACTATCCGCTCTTAAACAAGGAACAAAAAGCCGATCTTCTGAAAGCCAAAGAAATACTTGACAACGAGGGAAATGCAAAATAATGTCCTGAGTTATTCGTTTTGCGACCAGTTAGTTCTCCTAAGCTTTCTCTTTTTTATACTTTTTACTGTTTAATACTTGCCATACAATGAGTCCTCGGCACAACAATCTTTATTACCGCAAGAAACGATGGAAGCTTTTCCTGCTGTTTGCTGCTGTGCTTATTGTTGTGGCATCGCTGTGGTACTCAAATATCCTGGTGCATAAAATTGCGCAGGACGAGAGAGCAAAAATTCAGACCTGGGCTAATGCCATCAATCACAGGCTTACCCTTGTAAACTCTACCAGCAAGTTTTTCGGGCAAATAAGGACCGAAGAAAGAAAACGTGTTGAATTGTATGCCGAAGCTCAAAAAAGAGCCAGCCAGGCATCCATTGATGATGAATCGCTGTCATTTTATTACCAGATTATTGAAAACAACACTTCAATACCGGTTATTCTAACCGATGAAGCCGGGAATATCAACACCACAAGAAATGTTGATTTTGATACCGATAAGGTGAAAAAGATGACTCCCGGGCTCAAAAAAGAATACTCGGTTTATCCGCCTATAGTATTTGATTATTACCAGGGCCACCTGAATTATATGTATTACAAGGATTCAAAACTGTTTACTGAAGTACAAAAGGTTTTAGATGATATTGTTAATTCGTTTTTTCGCGAAGTGGTTGAAAATTCGGCTGCCGTGCCGGTAATCATTACTGACAGTACCCGCCGGAATGTGATTGCCTCAGGAAATGTGGACGCCGAGAAACTCACAGATACTTTATACCTGAAGCGTCTTACTGCTGAAATGGCTTCGCAAAACGATCCTATCGAAATCATGGTAGCCGACCGGGGTAAAAACTTCATTTATTACAAGGACTCTTATACACTCACCCAACTCAGGTATTTGCCTTATTTTCTGTTTGCCATTATTGGCGTTTTCCTGCTTGTAGCTTATGTATTATTCAGCATGTCGCGCCGATCGGAGCAAAACCAGGTGTGGGTAGGTCTAGCCAAGGAAACAGCCCACCAATTGGGTACACCGCTTTCGAGCATGATGGCATGGATTGATTACCTTGAAACCAAAGGTGTTGACAACGAAACTATCAGTGAATTGCAAAAAGATGTCAACAGGCTGCAGACCGTCACCGAAAGGTTCTCAAAAATAGGCTCAACACCTGTATTAAAACCCGAAAATGTGGTTGCATTGGTGTATAATGCCATTGAATACCTCAAGACCCGCACATCGCAAAAGGTGCAGTTTTCAATAAATGTTACCGACGACAAGGTTATCATGGCTCCGCTCAACTACCAGCTTTTTGACTGGGTGATTGAGAACCTGGTAAAGAATGCCGTTGATGCCATGTCAGGGAAAGGAAAAATAAAGATTGACCTTTTTGAGGATGAAACTTCCGTGAGAATCGACATTCAGGATACAGGTAAGGGAATAGCGAGGAATATGTTTCAAACCATTTTTAACCCGGGATTTTCGAGCAAACAGCGTGGTTGGGGACTGGGACTTTCGCTCTCCCGGCGTATTATCAGTGAGTACCACAGAGGCAAAATCTTTGTTAAAGAATCAACCCTTGGAAAAGGAACTACTTTCAGGATTGTATTGAAGAAATAGAAGAAGACCCTGTATTCCATTGAATGGAAGCTTTCGGGAATGGTTAGTGCCTGTTTTGTACGTGTAAAATCGCTGGTTTTAAGGATAAAGAACTATTAACCGATAACTTATAACTTTATCTCCTATCCCTATGGCGGGTATTTACATACATTTTCCTTTTTGCAGGCATAAGTGCAATTACTGCAACTTTTACTCACTTGCCACTTCAAAACATCACGATGAACTTTTGATTGCCCTTTTAAAGGAAATAGAGTTACAGCAGGATTATCTTCAAGGTGAAAACATTGAAACAATTTATCTCGGCGGCGGAACACCGTCGTTGCTGAAGGCCGCTGAAATTGAACAGTTATTACATGCTGTTTACAAACTATTTACTGTTATTGATGAAGCGGAGATAACGCTCGAAGCCAATCCCGATGACCTTCGTGCACCAAAACTCCGGGAATTGAAACAAGCCGGCATAAACCGGCTCAGTATCGGGGTACAGTCGTTTCAGGATGAAGACCTCCGCTATCTTCAACGTATCCATACTGCAAACCAGGCACGCAACAGCATTAAGCGGGCGCAGGATGCCGGTTTTAGCAACATCAGCATTGATCTGATATACGGCATCCCCACTCTCAGTAGCACCGGATGGGAGTTTAACCTGCTTGATGCCATGGGTTTGGGTGTGCCACATATTTCAGCCTACGCACTTACCATTGAAGACAAAACACCAATGGCGCTGCAAATAAAGCGCGGAAAACTTCCTGATGTAAATGATGAAGACCAGTTGCAGCAGTTTATTATCCTTACCGACCTCATACAAGCAAACGGTTATCTGCATTACGAAATATCGAATTTCTGCACTCCGGGTATGTTTTCAAAACACAACACGGCTTACTGGCAGGGTAAGAAATATCTTGGTATAGGCCCCTCGGCTCATTCCTACAATACAACATCAAGGCAATGGAACATTGCCGGTATAGGGCAGTACCTCACCGCAGTTAAAAGTGGCAAATTGCCCTTTGAGCAGGAAATTCTAACCATACCGCAGCGATTCAATGAGTACATCATGACTTCACTGCGAACCATGTGGGGCTGTAACCTTGATATAGTTGAAAGGGATTTCGGGGTCGACTGGACGAATCAGGCACTTGCTGATGCTCAGCAGTTTATTGATAATGGCTCACTGATTCAAAAAGGCAGGATACTGGTGTTAAGCCAAAAGGGCTTATTTCATGCCGATGGCATAGCTGCTGAATTATTCAGAATTGACTGATTTGCCCAATCGGTTAGCCCCTACTTTAGTTTAACAACCATACCAACCGGCTGATGGTCGGAGTAATTGAATCCCGATTCAATGGTCTGAACAAAGCGCAGTTCGATGTTCGGCGAAAGCACAAAAAAATCCAGTGTTGTAACCGGCGTCTGGCCTTTATGATAAGGTTTATCAACATTGCGGTTGGTTGGTACATCAGGATCGTATGCCCATTCCCAGTTCGCAGGCAAAAAATGCTCAGCAATACCCGGTCGGATACAATATGCCTGGTTTTCTTTTATTACTGATGTTGAATCGAAAGGGAGCGGATTTTGATTCCAGTCGCCGCCAGCGATTACATAATTTCCTTTTGCAAACTCCTTTATCATCAAATCCTTCAAAGGATTCATTTCTTTCTCGCGCATTTTTAAAGCGTCATCAGAAGCTGAATTATGGAGGTTAATCAAAATTAATTGTTTGCCATTCGTTGTCTTAAAGCGGGATAAAATGAAGCACCGGTGGGGCATGAAAAGGCTTTTCGGCCAGCGATATGAAGAAGGATAAGCATACCGCACAGATTCTTCGGGCTGATACCGGCTGAGAGACAACTGTCCGGAAACTACTTTTCCGAGGGCGTGAAATAGCGGCAAAGGAAAATATTTAACATTGTGATTGATGGCATAAGCAGATGTAAACTGCGGGAAGCTTAATGCTATTCTTTTACACTGGTTATCGTTGTACGATCGTTTTGCCAGGCTGTCAACTTCCTGTAGCAGAATGAAATCAGGGCGGTCGAGCGTAGTTAATTGATAAACAACGCCTTCGCGATATTTTTTTGCCAGTTCTTTAGTCGGTCGAACCATTTTCCCGCCTTCATAAACGAAATCCATCTCTTTGCCAAGACCACAATAACCAATATTCCAGGTGTAAAATACCAGACTTGTATCCGTTGGAACCGCGTTGTGTTGACCTTCGCCAGAAGCAAGTATATTTTCAACTAAAGCTGGTTTGTAATCAGTTAATTCTGAATAAATTATGAAGCCAGCAACGATGGAAGCAATGGCAACAACCGGCCATAGTATTGCATGGGTAAGCACTCGTTTGTTGATTTTCATATAACAGGATCGAATATAACTTTCATAGATCTGATTCACATCAAGCCGATTACTTCAGCTGCGACAAAGGCGATGAGTAAGGCGAATTTAAAAAAATATTATTTTCGCTTTTCATTTGATTTTCAAAACAGCGACATCAATGCCCATTTTAGGATCAATCATCAAAGGCGCAATTGAAGTAGGCAGCCGCATTCCCGTCAATAAACTAAAACCGCAGGATCCATACAAAGCCCAGGTACGCACATTAAAGAAACTTTTAAGAACAGCCCAGCTTACCTTTTTTGGTGAGGAATATGGCTTTTCCCAAATGCTTCACAATGAAAATATTGTAAAGAGTTTTCAGCAAAAAGTCCCGACTCACGACTATAATTCGATGCATCGCCGCTGGTGGTACCGTACCCTAAACGGCGAAGCTTTTGTTTGCTGGCCCGGTCAGGTAAAGCATTTTGCATTAAGTTCGGGTACATCCGAGGCATCGAGCAAGTATATACCTGTAACTCCTGCCATGCTTAAGGCGATACAGAGAACAAGTATTAAACAATTGCTTTCGCTTGCCAAGTACGATTTCCCTCCCGAGTTTTTTCAAAAAGGTGTACTCATGCTTGGAGGCAGCACCCACCTGCAATTTAACGGCACCTATTACGAAGGCGACCTTTCGGGAATCACCACGGGCAATCTCCCATTCTGGTTTCAGCATTTTTATAAACCGGGCAACCGGATTTCGAAAGAAAGGAACTGGACAAACAAGCTGGAAGAAATTGTGAAGAAAGCTCCCGAATGGGATATCGGTGTAATTGTTGGCGTACCGGCCTGGCTGCAAATTCTGCTCGAAAAGATAATTGAACAGTATAACCTGAACACCATTCACGATTTGTGGCCGAATCTGTCGATTTATGTGCACGGCGGCGTATCGTTTGCTCCTTATATCAAAGGTTTTGAGAAGCTGCTTTCGCATCCTCTCACTTATATGGAAACCTATCTCGCCAGCGAAGGTTTTATTGCATACCAAAGCAGGCCGGGCACAAATTCAATGGAATTGGTACTCGACAATGGTCTCTTTTACGAGTTCGTACCCTTTAATGAACAGAATTTTGACGATGACGGCAACCTGAAACCAAATGCCGAACCATTGACAATAAACCAGGTGGAAGAAGGCCGCGAGTATGCATTGCTGCTATCGAGCTGCGCCGGGGCATGGCGCTACCTCATTGGCGATACCATCAAATTCACCTCAAAACAATTATCCGAAATCGTAATTACCGGTCGTACCAAGCACTACCTGAGCCTCTGCGGCGAACATCTTTCGCAGGAAAATATGAATCGGGCGGTTGAAATGCTTGAACATGAGCTCAATATCTCTGTCCGAGAATTTACGGTTGCCGGTATTAGTCACAGCAGCATGTTTGCCCATAAATGGTACCTGGGAACCAACGACAAAATAGATGTAATGCTTGCTTCAAATAAAATTGATGAATACCTGAAAATACTTAACGACGATTACCGGACCGAACGCCTTCATGCCATCCGCGATGTTTTTGTCGAAATTATTCCACCCGAAGTGTTCTACGACTGGATGCGCCTGCAGGGCAAAGAAGGTGGCCAACACAAGTTCCCACGGGTATTGAAGAATGCAAAATATGAACAATGGGAAGAATACCTCAAATCCATTGCAAAATAAACTCTTATTTACTCCGTTGAAACGACAGTGTTACTCAGCAGAATATGCAACTGTTTTAAAACCCTGATTATTTCATTAATTAAATAACCAAAAGCAATCAGTGAGATGCATCCTTTGATACAAGGCATGATCCTTGGGTTAACCCTGGCAGCCCTGTTAGGCCCTGCAGTTTTCACCTTGCTGCAAACCAGCATACACCGCGGGTGGAGATCGGGATTGTTCCTGGCATCCGGCATCATTTTGAGCGATTTCACGGTTCTCATGTTGGCATACCTTGGTGCATTACAGCTTATTAACAAGAAGGACAACTACCTGCTTGCCGGAATTATAGGCGGCATTATCCTTATCATGTTTGGAGTTTATACCTTTAACCGTAAAGTGCATTTTGACGAGAACAACAATCCGGTCGAAATCAGGGTTGCCGGTCCGCTTACCTACATCCTGAAAGGATATTTTCTCAATATCATGAATCCGTTTGTGTGGTTCTTCTGGATTTCGGCCATGGTAGGAGTGAGCTCAAATTTTGGAGAGGATAAACACGGAATTGTAATATTTTTTACCGGCACATTGGCTGTTGTTTATGCAACCGATATTCTTAAAGTGCTTGTTGCCAGTAAGTTGAAAAGCTATCTTAACAGGAAGATCCTGCTTTTCATAAACAGAATCGTTGGTCTGATTTTGGTTTGTTTCGGACTTTTTTTGATGGTCAGAACCATCATTCATTTCTGATCTGCTGATAAAACTTATGGTGGTGTATAGGAAGGATTTTCCGGTACAACAGGCATTGAATTTATTCTTCCGAAAACTGAATATCCTTGATATTTAGCTGGATAGACTTATTGCCATTCCATTCATTTTCCTCGATATGATAACAGATGTCCATAGGGCGGCCCCGCTGAATATCGCTGTATTTTTCGCCCTGCTGAAACGCAATAGCTGAAAAAGGATCACTGCGTACCGATTCCTGGAAAACGGTCATTTTCACATGGTTTTTACCCACGATGCGTGCATAGCCGGTGTCGCGCGTACGCGGGGTCACAAAAACAGGCGACATATTACCGGGGCCGAAAGGAGCAAACTGCTTTAGAATGCGCAGAAATTTTGGCGTAATCTGCCGCAGGTCAAGTTCGAGGTCAATTTCAACTTCAGGAACCAGCATGTGTTCTTTAATAGAGTTAGCAACAATATGCTCAAACTTCTTCCTGAAAGTCTCCAGATTCTCCGGCTTGAGCGACAAACCGGCTGCATAGGTGTGTCCGCCAAAATGTTCAAGCAGGTCACTGCATGCGTCAATGGCATCGTAAATATCAAAATCTTTCACTGAGCGGGCCGAACCTGTAATCAGTCCGTTCGACTGGGTGAGCACAATGGTGGGCCTGTAGTACGATTCGGTGAGCCTTGATGCTACAATACCGATTACGCCCTTATGCCACGCCTCATTAAAAACCACAGTTGACCTCAGCTCAGGGTGCTGTTTATCCGACGCAATCATATCGAGCGCTTCCTGGGTAATTTGAGAATCGAGGTCACGGCGGGTTATATTGAAATCGTTGATTTGCCTTGCAATGCTTTCGGCATCGGCAAGGCTTGCGCTGATAAGCAACTGCACTGAGTTGCGCCCGCTTTCGATGCGTCCGGCAGCATTAATGCGAGGGCCAATAACAAAAACAAGGTCGTTGATGGTAAGTTCGCGCGAGAAAATACCCGTATCATTAATTGGCAGGTTCTCAGATTCTTCGCGGCGCATAATATTTGCAACATTTAAAATTGCTTCAATGCCGGGTCTTGGACAAGTATTTATCAATTTCAAACCGTAATAGGCGAGTATCCTGTTTTCTCCGGTTATAGGCACAATATCCGACGCAATGCTTACAGCAACGAGGTCGAGGTATTCATAAAGATCTTCAAAAGCGATGCCTGTTTGTTGTGCATAGGCTTGAATAAGTTTAAAGCCTACTCCGCACCCCGAAAGTTCATCGAACGGATACGCCGAATCGTTGCGCTTTGCATCGAGCACAGCAACAGCTCTGGGTAGCTCATCGCCGGGCCGGTGGTGATCGCAAATAATAAATTCAATACCTTTTTCGAGGGCATAATCAACTTTTTCCACAGCTTTGATGCCGCAATCTAGAGCGATAATGAGACCAAATCCGTTCTCCGATGCAAAATCAATCCCTTTGATGGATACGCCATATCCTTCGCTGTAACGGTTTGGGATATAAAAATCGATGTTCTCGAATCCGTGTTTTTTAAAGAAAGTATAAACCAGGGCAACAGCGGTGGTACCGTCAACATCGTAATCGCCGTAAACGAGTATTTTTTCTTTGTGTTCCCGGGCTTTTAAAATGCGGTTTACCGCAACATCCATGTCACTAAGCAGGAATGGATTGTGAAGGTTGAGAAGATCGGGACGGAAAAAATCGCGCGCTTCTTCAAATGTATTTATCCCGCGCTGTATGAGCAATTCAGCCAGGGATTTCTCAATACCCAAACTACCCGCCAGGTTGTTAACCGGTTCAGCATCATACCTTTCCTTAAATACCCAGTGTTTTTCCATAAAATATTGTCGTATTCGCAAAGTTAACGAAAAGGCGATAGCACCAACAAAATTTGTTAAATAAGCCCATACTGACCTGCAAGGCTGGTAATAATCAATTGATATCAATAACCCATGATCTTCGAATTATCAGTATCCGGGTCAGTTAATAAGAATACCTGTATTTCAGAAGGTTGACCTCATGGCTTCAACCGGATCAAGACGGGAAGCCGACCAGGCAGGAAACAGCCCTGAAACCAGGCCAATAAATGCCGAAACCGACAATCCAAGAATGATATTTCCCGACGTAAGCATCAGGGGCATATCAATCATACGTGAGATAATTACTGTGCCTGAATAAATGATAAGCAGCCCGAGCGCTCCGCCAAGCAGAGCAAGGAAAACTGCTTCGAAAAGGAACTGCAGTAAAATGAAATAGTTTTTTGCCCCCAGCGATTTTTGGATGCCAATTTGAGCCGTCCGCTCTTTAACCGAAACAAACATAATATTGGCAATTCCAAAACCGCCGACAAGCAGCGAAAATCCTCCCACTATCCATCCCACTATGGCTATCACCCTGAAAATCTGGTCGAACCCCTGTGTAATAATGCTCATTTCATTTATGGAGAAGTTATCTTCAGCCGATGGTTTAAGTTTGCGGATCGAACGCATGATTCCGGTGAGTTCATCACGGAGTTCATCATTTGATATATTGGGTTTGCCTCTGACCAGTATTGCCGATTCGATATTGAAGCCGTTCATGTCAATGAAATTCCTGCCAAAATTTACAGGTAGCAACATCCATTTGTCCATTGACTGGCCGAAGTTATCGTTGCCTTCTTTCTTGAAAGTACCAATAATCTGAACTTTGCGGCCAAAAATAAGCATCTGCTTACCAATTGGATCAGCATTGCCCATGAGTTCCGAAGTAATATCATGCCCGACAATGGCTACAGGCTTACCTGTTTGCGATTCCTGAAAGGTAAAATACCGGCCTACGTCAATATTGAATGACTGCACTTTGTCATAGCTGTGCGAAACGGCCACCACAACCGCATTGTCATAACTGTTCCCCTGGTATTTTATACTTCTGTTTGTAGCAACATAGTAGCCGGCAGCGTCGGTGAGTGAGCTGCGTTTTTCAATTTCGGCAAGCTCGTTCAGGCGGGTTTCGGGGCGTTTCAAATATTTCCACCAGGGATAATCACTGCCCATGCTCCACGGCCATTTCTGTATGAAAAGCACGTTGCTGCCAAGCGACTCAATATTTTTCCTGATCGTAATCTCAATACTGTCGAAAACCGTCAGCACCGAAATCACGGAAAATATCCCGATGGTAATTCCCATGAGCGAAAGAAATGTACGCACTTTATTCACGGCTATAGCCTTGATGGCGAAAAGATAACTTTCGCGAAACAGTTTGAGAAATAGCATGTTAAATATTTTCTAATGTTTGCCGGGAAATAAATGAAAATCTGCACTCAAGAACTCCCGAAATGTAAAATTACTTCTTTTGGAATAAGTTTACCGCTTCGTATTCAATTTTTAACAACCGGCATACGGTAACGCCATTTTTAATATACTTGCACTCTTATCAAACAACGCTATGCACGACATAAAAGCCATAAAGTCAGCGCTTATTTCGGTTTATCATAAGGACGGGGTTGACACAATTGCCAGGATGCTTCACCATTTAGGTGTAAACTTGTATTCAACAGGCGGTACTTTCGATTTTATCCGGTCGCTGGGGTTGCCTTGCCTGTCGGTTGAAAGTATCACAGGATTTCCTTCCATATTCGGCGGCAGGGTAAAAACATTGCATCCGGCCGTTTTTGGCGGAATATTGTTTCGCCGCGATAATGCCGGCGACCAGGCTGAGCGCGAAGCCCATTCCATCCCGCCCATCGACCTAGTGATTGTTGACCTTTATCCCTTTGAAAACACGGTTTCGTCAGGCGCCGCGCACGAAGATATTATCGAGAAAATTGACATCGGAGGTATTTCGCTGATACGTGCGGCTGCTAAAAATTACAACGATGTAGTCATCGTTTCCTCCACCAGCCAATACGCAGAACTTATCCGGTTGCTCGACGAGAAAAAAGGCAGTACCTCATTGGAAGACCGATACAGGTTTGCAGCCCAGGCCTTCAATGTAAGTTCGCATTACGACAGTGCAATCTTTAACTATTTAAACCGCGAAGGTGAAATCGCGGCTTTCAAAGCCAGCATGCAGAAAAGCAACACGTTGCGTTACGGTGAGAATCCGCACCAGAAAGGGTTGTTTTTCGGCGACCTGAACCAGGTTTTTGATCAGCTTCATGGCAAAGAAATTTCGTACAATAACCTCGTTGACCTTGAAGCAGCTATTTCGCTGATTGATGAATTTGCGAAACCAGCCTTTGCTGTGATCAAACATACAAATGCCTGCGGGCTGGCAACGAGAAACTCGCTGTTACAAGCCTGGCTTGATGCCCTGGCATGTGATCCGGTTTCGGCATATGGTGGCGTAATTGCTGCAAATCGTGTGATTGATGAAGAAACCGCCGCCGAAATGAACAAGTTGTTCATGGAGATTGTAATAGCTCCCGGTTACGAAAAAAATGCACTGGAAATCCTTAAATCAAAGAAAAATAGAATACTTTTGCAGCGCAAAAATGCTGATTTTCAGGCTTCACAGTTTCGGTCAATCCTGAATGGAATTTTGGTTCAGGATAAAGACCGGGTTTCCGAAACACCTGAAATGCTGAAAGTTGTCACCCATTCGGCCCCAACGGCAGAACAGGTTGATGATTTGTTGTTTGCAAACATTGCGGTAAAACACCTGAAGTCGAATGCCATTGTGCTCGCCCGCAACGGGCAGTTGCTGGGCACGGGTTGCGGAATGACATCGCGGGTTGATGCACTTAAACATGCCATAAGCAAAGCCCATGAATTCGGCTTTGACTTAAACGGCGCGGTTATGGCTTCGGATGCATACTTTCCGTTTGCCGATTCGGTTGAAATTGCATACAACGAAGGCATCAATGCAGTGATCCAGCCAGGCGGTTCGGTTCGCGACGATGACAGTATCAGCTTTTGCAACCAACACAGCATGTGCATGGTTTTTACCGGAATAAGGCATTTTAAACATTAACAAATTAACAAGTTATCAGCAACAACGCTGGTAGTGGTTACAAAAAAGAAATTCATTACTCCCGATGGGCTTATTTTCCTTCCTCACGAAAGAAATTGCGATGGACCTTGGCACTGCCAACTCCATCATTATTTATAACGACAAAGTTGTAGTTGACGAACCAAGCATCATAGCCATTGAACGCAATACCGGCAAGGTGCTGGCTGTGGGCAAAAAGGCCCAGATGATGCATGGCAAAACGCATGAGAACATAAAAACCATTCGCCCGCTGCGCGACGGTGTGATTGCCGATTTTCAGTCGGCTGAATACATGATCCGCGAATTCATCAAAATGATCGGTACCAGCCGCAGTCTGTTTCCGCCGGCTTTGCGAATGGTTATCTGCATTCCTTCGGGCATTACCGAAGTGGAAGAAAGGGCGGTGAAAGATTCAGCCGAGCAAGCCGGTGCCAAGGAAGTACGCCTGATCCATGAGCCCATGGCTGCCGCTATTGGCATAGGCATTGATGTGCTCGAACCAACCGGCAACATGATTATTGACATAGGCGGCGGAACCAGCGAAATTGCCGTAATTGCCCTTGGCGGTATCGTTAACAACAAGTCAATACGAATTGCCGGCGACGATTTTAATGCCGATATCGAGGAATACATGCGCAAACAGCATAATATCAATATTGGCGAACGTTCATCGGAAATGATAAAAATTGAAGTTGGCGCTGCGCTCACCGAAATTGACAATCCTCCGCCCGACTATGCCGTTCACGGTCGCGATATGCTTACCGGCATCCCCAAGGAAATTTATGTAAACTACGCCGAGATAGCCCATGCCCTTGACAAGAGCATCTCGAAGATTGAAGCTGCCGTTCTCAACGCATTGGAGATGACGCCTCCCGAACTGGCTGCCGATATTTTTAAAACCGGGATATACCTGGCTGGCGGCGGTTCGTTGCTGCGCGGGCTCGACAAGCGCCTGCACCTTAAAACCAAACTGCCTGTGCATGTGGCCGACGACCCCCTGCATGCCGTTGCCCGCGGCACCGGCATTGCCCTCAAGAATTTCGATAAATTTACCTTCCTAATCAAGTAAGATTCAGGAAGGTACATCCGCATCTGCCCATGCGAAACATTCTGGCTTTCATAGTCCGGTTTCATTTTCTGCTGCTTTTTGTTTTACTCGAAGTAGTCGCATTGGCTATGTTTGTTAATTCAACCTATTTTCAGCAATCGGCAGTGCTCAATTCGGGAAATGTCATAACCGGGAAGTTTTATACTTCGGCCAGCAACATTACCGGTTATTTTAAACTTCGCCGTACCAACGAGTTACTTTCAATCGAAAACGCTATCCTCCGGCAGGGTTCTGACCTGTCGTTTCTCAAAACCGACAGCACTTCTTTCTGGAAAAAGGACACTCTTTACAGGCAACAATACAAATATGTTATCGCCAGAGTCATTCATAATTCGGTTGGCAAACGTAACAACTACATAATGCTTGATAAAGGTAAACGTTTTGGAATTGAGAAAGATATGGCGGTAATAACACCAAATGGCATTGCCGGAACCGTTATTAGCGTTTCGGAGAACTTCGCCTGGGTGATGAGTGTCCTGAACAAACATACCCGCATCAGCGCCCGTATCAGGAAAAACGACCAGATGGGAACCGTGGTTTGGAACGGCATTGACCCATCGGTCGGCACGCTTACCGATATTCCTGCCCATGTAAAGCTATCACGTGGCGACACCATCGTTACTTCAGGTTTTTCAAATATTTTTCCCGCAGGACTTATGCTTGGCACTATCAACGATTTCAGGGTTGAGCAGGGTGAACATTTTTACCTGATTCCCTTTACTTTCAGCGTTGATTTCAATAGTCTCGATTACGTTTACATTGTTAAAAACCTGATGAAGGAAGAACAGGATAAGCTAATGCAAACAACTGAAAACCAAGCCAATGAATAGACTTGTATTTCAGAATATTATAAGGTTTCTGCTTCTTGTTTTGTTGCAGGTGCTCTTGCTTAACAAAATCAACCTTTACGGGTACCTTAATCCATTTGTTTATATCCTTTTTATTCTTCTGCTTCCTTTTGAAACTCCCGGCTGGCTGCTTCTGGTGCTTAGTTTTATAACGGGATTTACCATCGACATTTTTTCGGGTACACCTGGGCTTCACACTGCTGCTACGGTGTTGGCTGGATTTGCGAGGCCGGCTGTTATAAAATTGGTTGGTGAACGCGAAGAGTATGATGCGTCAATGTATCCGTCGCTGCAAAATATGGGACTGAAATGGTTTCTGACTTACACTGTAATACTTGTTTTTTTACATCACGCAGCGCTCAATTTTCTCGATGTATTTTCATTTACCGAGTTTTTCAGGACACTCTTAAGGATTATCATCAGTACAGCATTCACGGTTCTGTTTATCATCCTGTTGCAGTATATCATCGTTTCGCGAAAAGGAAAAAGATAAATCCCGCCGGATAACCTTCTGTAAATGTCGCCCTTTTCAACAGTAAGCTGTCACAGGGCCGGATTAAATTTTTCGATACTTTTAATCCCTGAATTTAAAACCACATCATGATGAAACAACTTTGCTTCCTGGTTGTAATTGCTACAATCATTTTTTCGGGCTGCAGGCACAAGGAGCAGTCGGGGTACACGATTAACGGAACCATTGCCGGCGCCGATTCGGGCTGGGTGCTGCTAAAAACACGCGACGGTTTCGACCTAAAAACGATTGATTCTGCTGCGATTAAGGACGGAAAATTTGTTCTGAACGGAGCAGTAACACTGCCTGAGATGCGTTTTGTTACGATAAAAGGAAAAGACGGTTATTTTGGATTTTTCATTGAAAATTCTGCCCTTACCATGACGCTTTATGCTGACAGCCTCAGGCAATCGGTAGTTACCGGCTCAAAAACGCAGGATGTTCTTATGACCTACAAGAGCAAAGAAAAAAGCTTTGAGCAACTTATTGAAAATGAATATAATAAATATCGCGCAGCTTCCGATACAGGTGATACGGTTTCGGCAAAACGAGCACAGCAAAACTTCGATTCCATTCAGGAGTTACTCAATGATTACCAGAAGGATTTCATTCTTAAAAACGGTAACAGCATCGTAGCGCCTTATTTAACCATGCAGAATGCCTATATGTTTAATCTGCAGGATCTCGAAAAGATTGACAAAGTTGTTGATACTTCTTTCTCCCGTTCTTCTTATGTAATTGACCTTAAAAAGCGCATTGGCACACTTATGGCTGTTGAACCCGGCAAAGCAGCTCCCGAATTTACCATGAAAGATACTGCCGGCATCCCGGTTTCGCTTTCATCGTTTAAAGGTAAGGTGTTGTTGATTGATTTCTGGGCATCGTGGTGCGGGCCATGCCGTCACGAAAACCCGAATGTGGTGGCAGCATACAGGCAATTTAAAGACAAAGGTTTTTATGTGCTGGGCGTTTCGCTCGACACTGACAAATCGAAATGGATTGAAGCCATACATAAGGACGGACTCACCTGGACGCATGTAAGTGACCTGCAGGGATGGAAAAACGAAGTTTCCAACCTCTATGGCGTTATGGCTATTCCTTCAAATTTCCTGCTCGACAGGGATGGGAAGATTATAACTGCAGGCATCGAAGGCAAAGATTTACCCGCAAAAATAGCCGAAGCGCTTGCCCCGGCTGTAAAGTAGCAGTCTGATGAAAAAAACATCCCGGCAGCTTTCCTGCCGGGATGTTTTATTTTGGTCGGTTACTTTTTATCCTCTTCAACCTTTTTTTCGATGATGATCACGCGCCTCTCGTTCTTCTCAGGACTTCGTTCTTCTACTTGTACCTCAACCTGTTTACGGCCGTCGGGATTTTCATACCTGTATTGCCTGTGGCGCTGCTGGGGGCGTGGTTCACCGGCACGGTCACGGTAAATGATAATTTCCTCATTTTTTAGATTCTCATCCTCATCCTCGTAAGTGATAATCACTTTTTTGCCGTTGCGTTTTTTATGGATGATAACCTTTTCGGGACGGCTATTTCCAATAAACGGCTCTATATCGCTACCCGGGAACTGCTCATAAAACAAACCGGGTAATTTCCTGCTGCCGAACGGGCAGCAACCGGGGCGGCATTTATTTCCAGGGTGCTTAAGTTGAAGTTCAAATTGTTGATCATCAGGGTTTCCGAACTGATAATTCCAATTAAAATCCTGATGTTCTGATAGTTTCTTCTGAATGTCACCGTAGGTTCGTTGTAATCGCCGCACCAATGTGTCGAATTCAATGCTATCAGGGAAAAATGAAAAATGCTCATTGAAACCCGGCCATTCGAAATTAAGATTTCCGGGCATCCGATTATCCCGGTGGCGGGGAGGAGAATGCTGAAGATCTTTCTGTTCAAAGAAAGCATCAACATCAAAATCGCTGTATGCCTCAAAAGTAGTGTCGTATTGAATGGTTTCACCATTCACCTCTTTATTTATATGAATGGTAATCAACGATTTATCACCCGTTGCGGCTTTTTCCTTTTCCTGTGCCATCACTGAAAGCCCTGAAAAAAGGAGTGACAGCAGAAAAATGAAAGGGATAAGGATACCCTTGAAGTTGATCGGACGTTTCATTTCTGAGGAGTTGAGTTGAACATTTATGGTTTACAGTCATTCAAATTTATCACGAAATCAGGCAGATATGTGCTATCAAACGTTAAGAAGTGTTAATAAAGGTTAACAGCGTAAATACTGTTTCACCTTTTCTTCAAACTGCTTCAGGCTGATATCCTTCTTAAATTCGTTACTTTTGAAAATTGCAACAGAGGACATTCTTGTTTATTCGTTCTTCATCAATCCTATGAGCTTGTATTACACCGCGTTGGTGATTTTTATTATTACCTACACCGGAATCATATTCACACGTCTGCCACGGATGAACATTGATCGTCCGTCGGCGGCCTTTTTTGGAGCAGTGGCTATGATACTGTTCGGGGTAATTGATTTTGATGAAGCGATACGGGCCATTGATTTCAATACCATTGCGTTGCTGCTCGGAATGATGATTGTGATTGCAACCCTTGAACTCGACGGTTTTTTCTCGTTCATAGCCTCCAAAACCATGTCGTTGGCTAAAACGCCCTTCAGGTTGCTGGCGATCATTACATTTATTACAGGTATTGCCAGTGCATTCCTGGTAAATGACGCCGTGGTGCTGTTGTTCACACCGGTAATAATCCTGATTTGCCGGTCGTTGCGAACCAATCCGCTGCCATACCTTATTGCCGAAATACTGGCGTCAAATATCGGCTCAGCGATGACCATAACCGGGAATCCCCAAAATATGCTTATCGGGATTACTTCGGGCATAAAGTATAGCACTTTCCTGTGGCATTTGTTGCCGGTTTCGCTTATTGGGATGGTAATTGTAATAGTCGTTATTCGATGGATTTATCGCAAGGATTTGAAATTTAGCCCTTTACCGGAAGCCAATTTACCTGACGCAGGGAATGAGAGGTTTGAGTATAACTTCAAATCAATGCGCACATCGGTGCCTATTTTCCTGCTGGTGGTCATATTGTTTTTCATAAGCCACAGGATCGGGTTGTCAATCCCGGTGATTGCCCTGCTGGGAGGTTCATTGATAATGCTTTTGGGTAATATCAAACCTTCGTTGATCATAAGAAAAGTTGACTGGGTGCTGCTGCTTTTCTTTGCTTCACTCTTCATCGTGGTACGAGGCATTGAGAAGGTTGGAATTATGGATACGCTGGTTCACGGCATTGCAATGCAGGCCGATACT
The DNA here is from genome assembly GCA_022711175.1 of Bacteroidota bacterium. GTDB lineage: Bacteria > Bacteroidota > Bacteroidia > Bacteroidales > UBA4417 > UBA4417. The sequence continues at coordinate 49,715 of JAKLFM010000006.1, forward strand.
GCAGGCCTGGCAACCATTCACATCACTAGCCTCGTATTGTCGCAGGTGGTTAGTAATGTGCCATTTACCATTGTGATGCTGCCTGTGATGAAAGACGTAAATTCCGAAATGCTTTGGCTGGCTCTCGCTTCAGCCTCAACGCTGGCGGGAAATGCGACCATCATCGGAGCCATGGCCAATCTCATTGTTATTGAATCGGCCGGCAGTAAAGGCGTGAGAATAAAGTTTATGGAATTTCTTAAAACCGGAATTATCGTAACGTTGCTCACCCTTGCGCTGTCGTTTGTTATCCTTTACCTCAAATTCATGATAAACTGACAAAGAGAGGATTGCGGATGCAGGGAGTAAAAACTCAGTGGCAGATTACAAGAGATTAATTTTTCTAAATTTGGCAAAAATCAACATCATCAATATGTCAGACCACGAAACCGGCCCAATCAAAGGGCTTCCCGAGAACGCTTACAAAGAGCTGAAAGAAGGCGAAAGCTATGAACCTATTATGTCGCCGCATAAGGTGTATTCCGAAGTGAACACCTGGAGTGTGTTATGGGGAATTGTCATGGCCGTTATTTTTTCAGCCGCTGCGGCTTACCTCGGTTTGAAGATTGGCCAGGTTTTTGAAGCGGCGATTCCCATTGCAATAATTGCTGTCGGGCTTTCAACGGTGTTCAACCGAAAAGGCGCGCTGGGCGAAAACGTGATCATCCAGAGCATAGGTGCCAGTTCAGGGGTAATAGTGGCAGGTGCAATATTCACCTTACCGGCGCTTTACATTCTCAATCTCGAAGCGCAGTTTTACCAGGTATTTCTCTCCTCGTTGCTGGGTGGTTTTCTGGGGATATTGTTCCTGATTCCTTTCCGCAAGTATTTTGTAAGCGAAATGCATGGGAAGTACCCTTTTCCTGAAGCCACTGCCACCACCGAAGTGCTCGTTTCGGGCGCCAAAGGCGGCAGCCAGGCCAGGTTGCTGCTCGTAGCCGGGCTTATCGGAGGTGTTTATGATTTTGTTATTGCAACTTTCGGCTGGTGGGCCGAAGTGTTTACAACCCGTGTTATCCCTGTCGGACAAATGATCGCCGACAAAGCCAAGATCGTGTTCAAACTAAATGTTGGCGCTGCTGTTGTGGGCCTTGGCTATATTATCGGGCTCAAATATGCTGCCATTATTTGTGCAGGCTCCTTTGTCGGCTGGTATGTTATCATTCCCATAATTAACTATTTTGCTGACGGACAAACCATTGCAATTGGCACCAATATCACTTCCCTCATAGGCCAGATGACGGCCGAACAGATCTTCACCGCCTATGTTCGCCCGATTGGAATCGGCGGGATAGCCATGGCCGGTATTATTGGCATCATCAAATCGAGCAAGATCATTAAATCAGCGGTATCGCTGGCAGGGAAAGAAATCTTCGGTAAACATGAAGGGACAAAAACCAATATCCGTACCCAGCGCGATCTGCCAATGGCTATTATTGCCGGCGGCATTCTCCTTACTGCACTCGTCATTTTTATATTCTTCCAGTTTGGCGTGGTTCACAACCTTACTCATGCTTTCGTGGGCCTTGCCATTGTTATGATCATTGCTTTTCTTTTCACCACAGTTGCGGCCAATGCCATTGCCATTGTTGGCACAAACCCGGTAAGCGGCATGACCCTGATGACGCTGATCATTTCATCGCTCATACTGGTTTCAGTCGGACTCAAAGGCACTTCGGGGATGATTGCCGCTCTGGTTATCGGTGGCGTTGTTTGCACTGCACTCTCGATGGCCGGTGGCTTTATAACCGACCTTAAAATCGGCTATTGGTTAGGTTCATCGCCTTATAAACAGCAAACCTGGAAATTCCTTGGAACATTTGTATCGGCCATCACTGTTGGTGGTGTGATTATGGTGCTGAACAAAACCTACGGTTTTACCGGCGAAAATGCCATGGTTGCGCCACAGGCAAATGCTATGGCTGCTGTTATTGGCCCGATGATGAGCGGACAGCCGGCTCCCTGGATGCTGTATGCAGCAGGAGCTTTTCTTTCGCTTATACTTACCATGATCGGTGTTCCGGCACTGGCATTTTCACTCGGAATGTTCATTCCGCTGCAATTAAATACTCCATTATTGCTGGGCGGTATCATTGCTCATTTTGTAGGTAACCGCAGCAAGGATGAGAAACTCAACCAGGCCCGCCGTGAACGCGGCACGCTTATCGCTTCGGGGTTCATTGCCGGCGGTGCGCTTATGGGTGTTATCAGTGCTATACTTGCCAACTTCGGTATTAATTTCGTGAATAAGGAATGGTTCGAATCGCACTCGGCCGAAGCCCTTGCCCTGCTGATGCTCATTGTGCTTTGCAGCTATTTTATCTGGGAAAGCCTTAGGGCAAAAAAGGAGGAATAGATATCAAATCCTTACATCTTGAAATCTTAAACTTAACGACTATGAAACAGCAAATCCTTGAACGTTTCCTTCGCTATATAAGCATTGATACCCAAAGCGACGAATCATCCACAACTTTCCCCAGTACATCGAAGCAGTTTGATCTGCTGAAATTATTGCGCGATGAACTGCTGTCATTCGGGTTGAAGGATGTAACCCTTGATGAGTTTGGCTATGTTATGGCTACATTGCCCGCCAATACTACAAAACATGTGCCTGTCATAGGATTTATAGCCCATGTTGATACAGCTCCCGATATGAGCGGAGCAAATATCAAACCAAGGCTGGTCGAAAAGTACGACGGTTCAGAAGTCATATTAAACAGTGAGCTGAACATTGTGCTTTCGCCGCATGATTTTCCGGAAATGAAGGATTATTCCGGTCAAACACTCATTGTTACCGACGGTACAACGCTTTTGGGTGCCGACGATAAAGCCGGTGTTACTGAAATTATGGCTGCTGTTGAGTACCTTGTCAATCATCCTGAGATCGAGCATGGAACGATAAAAATTGGCTTCACACCTGATGAGGAAATAGGCCGGGGTGTTGATAAATTTGAGGTTGAGCGGTTCGGTGCCGATTTTGCTTACACCATGGATGGCGGAGGTGTTGGCGAGCTTGAATATGAAAACTTTAATGCCGCCGGCGCAAAAGTTTTTATCCAGGGCCGGAATATACATCCCGGGTACGCAAAAAACAAAATGAAGAATGCTATCCTTATAGCAATGGAATTCAATGCATTGCTTCCTGTGAATGAGCGGCCTGAATTCACACAGGATTATGAAGGATTTTACCATGTGGTGAGAACCGAAGGTACGGTTGAACATGCTATGCTTCAGTATATTATTCGGGACCACGACAGGCAGAAGTTTGAGCAGAAAAAGGAGACGTTTAAGAACTGCATTAACTATATGAACCAACGGTACGGTAATGATACCTTCAAACTCGAGCTTAAAGATCAGTACTTTAACATGCGCGAACAAGTGGAGCCGGTATATCATATTGTTGAAACAGCCCGACAGGCAATGGTTGAACTAGGAATTGAGCCCAGGGTTGTACCAATACGCGGCGGTACTGATGGTGCAAGACTGTCGTACATGGGATTGCCCTGCCCGAATATTTTTGCCGGTGGGCATAATTTTCACGGCAAGCTGGAGTATGTTCCGCTTGAGTCAATGGTAAAAGCAACCGAGGTGATTCTAAAAATATCAGAACTCTATGTAAAGAAAGCCTGATGGTTGCTCCCCGGATTACGAGGATTGTTAGTCCTCTCGCTTTTGATATACCCTTATCCAGTCAATTTCCATCTGGTTGGGAATCACTGTTTTCTCGTCCGGCGCCTTGGTAAACGGCGTTGTATTTGTGCCCACTGCCAGGTTTACGATAATTTTCAGCTTTTCTCCATCAGGAGGCCATGCCTGCTGAATTTTATATTTTCCGGCTGCGATTTCACAATCCTTCAGCGTTTTGCCCCGCTTGTTCAAATACCGGCTTATTCGCCAGACTTCAAGACTGTCAACCCCGATGCGTATGAAGTTCTCATCCCAATCCATTGAGAAAATATGAAAACCGTCAGAAAGGTCGGTTCGTGTGCGCAGGCCTTTGTCAAAGCTGTTCCCGTTTTTCCACGTTTTAATTCCCATATGGAGATGCCTCGGTCTCTGCATTCCGGCTTCTAAAACATCAATTTCGGTAGCTTTTTCGCCAAACATCCAGAATGCAGGCCAAAATCCCATTCCATTGGGAAGTTTGCATCGGATTTCGTAACGGCCATGACCAAATGCTTCTTTTGAATGAATCATTCCCGAAGTGTATTCTCTTGAGGCATCAAACCATGTGGCCTGCTCACGGCGGGCATACAATTTAAGGGTTCCTCCGCCGGGTTCAACATTGGCATCCATGTACACCTGGCCCTCGTTGCCATGAGTGCGGCAAAAATCGCAATTGTCGCTGCCGTCGTTTGAATAAGGATACCATGTCACCCATTTTGTTCGGTCGAGACTACGGTCGTTAAGTTCATCCGAAAAGATGAGCCTCCAGCCACCCTTGTTGCAAAGATTCATCGCAGGAAGTGTTGTGTCGCGCTGGCCAAAGGCTGTGACTGCCTGAGAAACCGTAAGGAGCAAAATAATGGTGAGTTGTTTCATCTGAAAACAGGGAATGATTTCTTCAAATATACAATTTCGTGCTGTTGAAGAAAAACCATCACAGCAGCAAAAAACATCAAACCGGATAGTATTATCAGACTGCTGTCAGAGAAACAAACCCATTGTCAGGTTAAGCCTCATCACCATCCCGATATGCCATTCTTCACGGTTATCCAGATAACCATGACTGAAGGAAAAATCGTCGAGGTTATAGGAAGTATTATCTAATGAGAATTTTCCGTAGGATGCTCCCAGCGAGAAGTTAATATCCAGGCCAACTGCCTTACCTGCCGAAAATTGACCAATATTAAATGCCAGCTGATAGTATGTATCTGTTGGGTTAAATAATACCGCCGTCTGGGTTAAACCCGTTGAAAGGCTGGTGACATCGCTGGTAATATCCGACAGTTTCCTGCTTGAGTAACCAAACTGTGGTCCGAAATAGGTTGTGGAACTTTTCTTGCTGAAGACGTCCGGGCTAAAACGAAATGATATATCAATCTGCTGGCCGCTCCAGTAATATTTGTCGCTCGAATTGTCTTCCACTTCCTTGAAAAACATGTCTGTCCAGGCGTACAAGTTTTTACGAACTTCCATATAAGAGCCCAGCAACATAAATTTACCGGCTGATATTCCGGCAACACCGCCGTAGTCGCGGTAATTTTTATGACCAATAAACCTCAGCGGGTAGGTTCCAAGGTAAAGGTGAACACCACCGCCGGCCGATCGTAAAGCACTTTTTGCTGCTTGTTGATTGCATTTCAAGGCTTTATGGCTAAAGATTTCAGCCTGGCCGGTATTCCCAAGGTTGCTGTATAAACCCGACAGTTTTTCCAACTCGCCGCAATTGAGAGTAGATGAAGCTGCAAGCATATCACATGCCCGGCCTTTAAGGGTGCGGCTGCTGTATTCACCCGACGAAGCAAGTTCGAACAGGAAGTCCTTATTTCTGTTTCCTGCATCCAGCGTTCTCTGGTAAGCCTTGGCAGCCAGTTCTTTATCGCCGGCCTTAACAAGCAGTGATGCGGCTCTTGAGAATGCAGTTGCAGCATCACCGCTCGAAGCGTTCCTGTCAAAAGCATCGGTAAGGTAATTCCACCCCTTTTTGTAATTTGCGTTAAATGAATCGACCAGTTTTTTGTCATCACTGTTTAGATTATTATATCCGGCCATCATATTCAGCGACTGCTCCACCATTTCATTGTCAAACTGCCCGAGTTTGGATTTCGTGCTGAGCAGGAAATTAAACGAAAGCATCTTCAGAAATGCGTCACCGGTTAAAATTACCGCCTGCCTGCTGCTTTCGATGGCCAGGTCATAATTGTTTTGTTTTACAGCGCCTTCGGCAAGCGCTGTGTAAAACTGGCCCCGCGTATAGCTGAAATCTTCGTACTTAATGATGTAATTTTTACTCTCGAACTTATATCGCAACGGAAAGTATGAAGAACCCGACTGATCAAAGAACTCCTTGCAGGTTGCAAGCAGTTCCATCATGCGGCTGTTATGCCCATATATACCATATAAAAATCCGTTCTGGTACCTCAGGTTATTTGAGAAGTACCTGACTACTTTCAATTGGTCATCCGTTTCAGGATCAACAATGCCTGAGAGTATTGCCAAGCTTTCGTTAATGCGGTTTTCAACCCGTTTTAAATCAGGCTGTGTTCGTTGTGTATTAAACTGTAATAGATCTACCTCAGCTTTTATTTCGTTGTAGATTTTAACCGCGTTCTCTATTTTCAAATCATTTTCAGTGGACACCTGAGCTTTAATCTGAGTGGTGAAACAGATGAAAATTGATGTGATAAAGAATGTAAAATGTGATCTCATAATGGCTGGTGTTTGTTGGTAGATTTTTGATGAAATAGAACATGCCTGCAGTCGGAATGTTCAGACTTTTACCTGAATAATGAGCCAATCATACTTACAGATGCAGGTATTTCGATATTTCGCTTGATACTTCAATGCAAATTGTTCTAACTTTGAAGAGTATAATCAAATATTTCTTCTATGAAAAGCATCCTGGTAATTTATCCCGAGCCTGATATCACTAAGATTGCCGTTTACCGGAATACCAGCCTTATTTTTCTAAAATCGATCAGGCACAAGCCTGAGGATTTGGCGGCATATGCCGATGTTACCGATCAGTTGGATTATCGTACCGGCCTTATCATGGAAGAGTTGGTGAATAACCAGATCGAATTATCGGAAATAGCTGTGGTGATGGCGCGCGGCGGTCTTATAAAGCCTCTAAGGTCAGGCATATACAAAGTAAATGAAACCATGAAGCATGACCTAAGGGTTGGAGTGATGGGCCGCCATGCAACAAATTTAGGTGGATTGATAGGCGATAAAATAGCTGCGTTGCTGCCCGATGCTTCAGCCTATCTCGCCGACCCGGTAGTTGTTGATGAACTTGAACCCATAGCCAGGGTATCAGGATTACCGCAAATTGAGAGAACCTCAGTGTTCCATGCGCTGAATCATAAAAATGTATCGCGTGAGTATGCTGCAAGTATAAACCGGAAGTATGAAGACCTTAAACTCATCGTTGTTTATATTGGCAGTGGCGGCGTTTCGGTTGGCGCCCACAGCGGAGGAAAAGTAATTGATGTAAACCAGGCCTTTGACGGTGATGGCCCTTTTTCAATGACCCGAGCCGGTAGTTTGCCTGTGGGCCAGGTTATTGATCTTTGCTTCAGCGGTAAATATAGCCGCGAAGAAATGCGCCGGCTTATTACCGAACAGGGCGGCATTTTAGGCTATCTCGGCACTAAGTCGCTCGGGCAGGTACTGGCGATGGTTGATGAAGGCGACGAGCAGGCAACATTTATCCTTGATGCCATGGTATATCAAATAGCCAAGGAAATAGGCGCAATGGCAACGGTTCTCGAAGGCAATGTTGATGCCATTCTGGTGATGGGTGCTATCATGAACAGCAGGTTTTTCAGCAAGCAGTTGCTCAGGAGGATTGAGAAAATTGCCCCTGTCTCGGTATATCCCATCGTAAACGACCTTGATTCTCTTGCCATGAATGGCGTGAATATCATACGCGGCGAAGCCGAAATACTGGAGTATAAGTAGCCTTATTATCTTTCAGTTCAGCCCTCACATTCAATTTCCGGTTTATTTTCACCTTTTCGAAAAAAACATAAAACCTTAATATTGAAGGTTTAAAATATTGTTTCTGGTACATTTCTTGCGGCAGTTTGTATGTTTATTAACTACACAGCCATGAAAAAAAGTGCGATTATAATGCTGGCAATGTTTCTAACAATGAACCTTGCAGCTCAAAAGCCGGGAAATGCCCCAAAGACAAAGGAACAAAAAGCGGCAGAAAGAGAGGCGAGGTTCGTGGGGATACAACATCTTCTTGAAGATCAAGCTTTTGTATTGGAAGCCGATTTTCTCGGAAATGGTTTTGACCGGCGTCCTGTGGTCGCATCCCTGAATTTTATTCTGGTTGATTCATCAGCATCGGTGGTGCAGACAGGCAATAATTTTGGCATCGGGTATAATGGAGTGGGTGGACTTACCGTTGAAGGCCGCATATCAAAGTACAATATAGTGCGTGATAAGAAGAGAAAATTCTTTACAGTAAACTGGAACATGTCTTCAGCCATCGGGTTTTATACGATTTCGATGCATGTTTCGGCATCGGGCAGAGCAACTGCAACACTCACCGGCAACACCTCAGGCCGGTTGGTTTACGACGGATGGCTTATTCCTGCTGATGAAAGCCGCACTTTCACAGGAAGCAAACTATAAGCTTGTTGAACGACAGATGCTGGTGTCATCTTCATTATGATTGACTGGGCAAACAATCCTTGTTTATATTTGTTACTGATAATCAATGAATCATAAACCCTAATCTACCTGTCATGGATTTTTCGACATTAAACTGGCTGGCAATCATTGTTTCAGCCCTGGCTTTTTTTGCTCTCGGTTCAATCTGGTACAATCCTAAAGTGTTTGGCACAATGTGGATGAAAGAAACCGGTGTTACCAATGAAGATGCCAAAAAGGCCAATATGGCCAAAACCTTTGGTCTCACGCTGGTGTTTTCATTCATCATGTCTCTGAACCTCGGGCTCATGCTTAATTCTCCCGAAATTGACGCGGTAAAAGGTGCTATGTATGGTTTCTTTGCCGGTTTCGGCTGGGTAGCCATGTCCATCTTCATTTTCGGGCAATACGAATTCCGCACTACGCGCTATATGCTAATCAACGCGGGATATACCACGGTGGGTTTAACGCTGATGGGACTAATACTCGGCGCCTGGAAATAGCTTTTCCTGAACTTTTGAGGCTTTTCAGAGTATTACGAAACGGCGGCGCCGAAAATTCTTACATTTGTTTTCTTTGCATAACAGATGAAGATACCGGGCCGTAGTTTTGTTTTTATTGCCGTTTCGGTAATCACATTGGTCATTTTCTTTAACCTGGGGGATCATTATAACCTGTGGCATGTTGATGAAATGGCACTAACTGCCAGCCGGTGGATCGCCATTTCAGTACTTGTATGGTATGCCTTCAGGCGAAAATCGCTTACCACCTGGATACTCATCAGCATGGTGATGGGGGCCGAATTTGGGCATGATTTTCCTTCGATTGCCGTTCATCTTAATATTTTCAGTAAGATTTTCCTCAGGATGGTGAAAACCATCATTGCGCCCTTGCTATTTGCCACATTGGTGGTCGGTATTGCCGGGCACTCTAACCTGAAACAGGTAGGCCGAATGGGCTGGAAGTCGCTTGTTTATTTTGAAGTGGTATCAACAATTGCCTTGTTCATCGGGTTGTTTGCCATCAATTTGAGTAAAGCCGGTGTCGGAGTTGTGATACCTCCCGAAATGGCTCTACAGGGTGTTCCTGATGTTAAACCGCAGACGTTTGAAGAAATTGTACTGCACATTTTCCCTGAAAATATTGCCAAAGCCATCTACGAAGGACAGGTTCTTCAGATTGTGGTTTTCAGCATTTTGTTCGGGATAGCAGTTGCCATGCTGAAGGAACAGCACCGCAAACGGATGGTGAATTTTGCCGAAAGCCTTTCCGAAGCCATGTTCAAATTCACCAACCTGGTGATGTACCTGGCGCCCATCGCGGTATTTGCTGCCATTGCTTATTCGGTTGGGCATATGGGGCTTGGAATTCTTGCCAACCTTTTCAAACTGCTGGCAACATTATATGTGGCACTTTTGATCTTTCTGCTTGGTGTGCTGCTGCCGGTTGCCTTGTTGTTAAAAATTCCGGTACGGAATTTCGTACGTGCAGTTTCCGAGCCGGCAACCATTGCATTTGCAACAACCAGTTCCGAATCGGCACTGCCGCGTGCAATGGAAGCTATGGAAAAGTTCGGAGTACCGCGAAAAATTGTGGCTTTCGTCATCCCGACCGGTTACAGTTTCAATCTCGATGGAACAACGCTCTACCTTTCATTGGCAACAATTTTCGTTGCCCAGGTCGCGGGCATTCACCTGTCGCTGAGCCATCAGTTGTTAATTGTTTTTACACTAATGCTCACAAGCAAAGGCGTTGCAGGAGTTCCCAGGGCGTCGCTGGTAATTTTGCTGGGCACGGCTGCCAGTTTTGGTCTACCGGCATGGCCGATTTTTATCATTCTTGGCATTGATGAGTTGATGGATATGGCACGCACCGCCGTGAATGTGATCGGCAATTGCTTAGCTACCGCTGTAATTGCGCGCTGGGAAAAAGAATTTGATGAAACTGCTGCCAATAATTTCAGTACGGAAATGATTGATAGATAATAGTTTAAGGTTAAGTTATATCGATTGATAGTTTTATGCCACTTGTAAGGATAGAAATGTACAAAGGAAAGGAGAAAGCTTATAAGCAGGCGATTTTCGAAGGGGTTCACAAGGCTCTTGTATCTGCATTCAGAATACCGGACAACGACCGCAACCAGCTTATTTATGAACTGGATGAAGAAAATTTTGAGAGAAATACAAATAAGTCCGGCCAATTTACCATCATAGAAATCACCGCTTTCAAAGGAAGAAGCCTGGAAGCCAAGCGGAACCTGTACCGTGAGATTTTCAATAATCTGAAACTCGACGCGGGAATTTCGGAAAGCGATATTCTGGTTTATATCAATGAACCACAACTTGAGAATTGGGGAATCAAAGGTTTACCGGCCAGCGAAACAGATATTGGATTTGAAATCAAAGTTTAAACTGTAATTTCCCAATATTTAAAGTAAGACTCATAGCCATGAAAACCGAAATCTTCTCTGCCGAAGGAACCAATATTGCTGAAATTACTTCTGACAAAATCCTCATTCGAACAATCCAGGATGCTCTTGACCTGATGGTTAACTGTGTTTACCAGGGGGCTGACAAGATTATTCTTCACCAGGAGAATATTGTCCCTGAGTTTTTCGACCTCAAAACAAGGCTGGCAGGCGAGATACTGCAGAAATTTTCGAACTATCGTGCAAGGCTTGCCATCGTGGGCGATTTTGCAGATGTGAAAAGTAAAAGCCTTCGTGACTTCATTCGCGAAAGCAACAAGCACGGACAGGTTGTTTTTGTGACGACAACCGAGGAAGCAAAGGAGAAACTGGCGAAATAAGTTGTTTCACTCAAAGCCGCAGAGGCGCAAAGTGTTATTTTTTAAATTTTTCGACTGATAAAACAAAGATGACTGGCCCTTAGCATTTTCGTTGCTCAACGGCCTGTCATCATTATGGCTTTAGAATAAATCAGCCTGATTCGTGCTTACTTTATAACGGTAAGCGCTTCATCAACAGCTTTGAGCATCGGCTCCACCGAAATGGTACTGCCAACAGCGCCTTTCATCCACACCTGCGGAACTAGTCGTCCCTGTGTGTACATGCGGTCAACCTCTTTGGCGAAGTTCTTGTCTATGATGTATCCGTCAACCTGGAAATCAATCAAATGGCCGACAGGATAATTCGAAAGGTATAGTGGATTATCAATCATATGCGAATAAATGGCAAGGATCGGTTCATCCTTTGTCCCGAAAACGGGAGCATAATATTTATTCCATACATCTTTTGCGATGGTTATCACCGATTCCTTGAGTTGGGCCGGAGTGGCGTTGGGATTGTCGTACATCCACTTCCAAACCTGCATGTCAACCAGCGAAACGCCCATGATCTCGTAGCACGACCAAATGGCATCCAAAGCGGCAAGATGTTCCTTGTTCGGGTCATTGTCGTTAATTCCAAGCAGGTATAGGTCGCGTTTCTGGAACAGGAAAGCCAGGGCTTCGGTAAAAGCTGTGTTGGGAACGCCCTGCATCATGTAGTTGTCAATGTCGTATAGGTCAATGGTTTGTTCAACATTATGCCCGAATTCATGGGTGGCGATGTTGTATCCTTTGTAATTCATGCCTTGCGGTGTTAGACGTGTACGCAACCGGGCCTTGTCGCCCCTCATAGCAGCGCCTGCTGCATGTCCTGAACCGCGTGCCGGATCAACCTGCACTTTCGATGCGATATAATCGGCTCTTTCGGGGCTCCAGCCCAGCTTACGGAGAATGTTCGGCATGTCCTTTTCAAAAGCTTTGGCATCGGGATAGAGTCCGGTTGTTTTAACCGTCAGTTCATCTTCGTTGATACTGCTTCTGGCTTTGAAACCGTCGTACCAGATGTCGAAAGGTTCAAGGTTGCGGCCAAGCCTTTTGCTGATCAGGGCACCAACTTGTTTGATCTCCGGTGAGGTGATGAGGCTGATGAATAGTTTTTCGACATCGGCTTCCGGTATTTCCATGCCCAGTTCAAAAGCGCGCTGGCTGAAGGTGGGATATGCCGGGTAGTATGGATCGACCGATTTCATGGCTTTAAAATTATTCAGCAGCATCTCGTAACGGGTTTCGGGCTCCGGCTTGAAAGTAACTTCCTTGCCATCCTTCAATATTTTGTTGTCAGCGGGATTCCACCGGAATTCCTTGTTGTTGATCACTTCCTGAGGGATACTCTGGTCGATGATGCGCTTCATCACGGTATAAACCATCTTTTGCTTTTCCAGTCCGTCGGGTTTGCCGTAATGCGATTTCAATTCATCACGAAGCCCCCAGTGGGTGATCAGTTTCATGTCGGCAGGGAAATATGTTTTCCCTGAGGCATCCACCAGGTTGCCCATCATAATATTGTATTCCGAGATATACATGTCGCTTTTGGCAAGGGCATCCGCAACTTTCTGGTTCAGTTCGGCAGGCACGCGTGATGTGAAAACATCACCCATCCTGGCATAAGCCCATTGGGTGCGGTTCCAGTTGGCTCCCATTTCGGTTTTTTCGGCCAGTGAATAAAATGGGAAGTTCAGCGCGGTAATAAAGGCAATTTTATTCTGGAAAAGGTCGTCGGTAAGGTGCGCCGAAGGCGAGAAGGAAGCAAAGATTTCATCCACGGGAGTAAGTTCAGGGCCGTCGAGGTCAACAGGAACCCGCAGGTCCATTCCCATTTTGTTGAAGTTACCGTAAAGCACCTCGAAAGCATTCTGCAGTTTCTCAAAGAGAACCTGCAATTTAGCTGAGTCGGCAATGAAATTCCCGGTGCAGAAAGCTGCAAATTCATCGGCAGTGCCATCCTCTTGCTGCCAAAGCGATGCGGCTTGTTTCACCCCGCGTTCGATGCGGAATTTTGCCTGTTCGCCGCATGAGTCAGTAAGTTGTTTGATCACCTTGTCCATAGTTGCCTGGTTAATAAACGAAACCGTTGCGCCCGACTTTCCGGCAGGCTGTTTACATCCTGCAATTACTAAAAGCAGCAATGCAGGCAGGAGAATGAGTTTCTTCATGTTTCCGTAGGATTGATTTTGAAAGGAATACGGTGTAAAATTAGAGAGAATATCTCTTAGAAAATGGTAAGAGGAATTGTTTTTTGTTGAGCATAATTTGCTTTTCGTTTTTGAAAAAAACTAACTTGCGGTGTCATTTTACATAATTGAAATTTAAGTTATACCCAATGAAACGCATCACATTTATTCTGAGCTCTGTAGTAATCAGCTTATATTGCTTTGGGCAGAATGCAGAAGCTACCAAGAGCTATAATCAGGGTAATAAGTATTTTAAGCAGAAGGATTTCAATACAGCTATTGAGTGTTACTCATTATCATTAATAAAAGGTCCTAATGCTGATGCTTATCTCAAAAGGGCATTATCATATTTAAATTTACACGATACTTGTAGCTATTGTAAGGATTTGAAATTAGCATATATGTATGATAACCAGGATGCTGAAAAAATGTACAATAAAAATTGTGTGTTACATGATACAGTTTTCGAAACTACTGACTCGATCAAAGAAGAATTCCCTGGTTACTATTATTCTGTCGTGACACGATTTAAAGACACAGCCATAACACATGTAACTTGTTTTGACAAACAAAACAAAGAGATTGAAAGCATTTATAATATTCCTCCTGAATTCCCTGGAGGTGATGAGGCAAGAATAAGATTTCTTCAAAAGAACATAATTTATCCCCAGGAGGCTAGGGTATACGGAATACATGGCACTGTTTATGCCAAGTTTATTGTTACAAAAAACGGCCTAATAAAAAACATTGAAATTATTAAGTCAGTTGGTGGAGGTTGCGACGAAGAATTTATCCGTATTCTAAAATTAATGCCACGCTGGAAACCGGGTACTAGCAAAGGGAAACCGATTGACGTGCCTTTTTTTATGTCTTTAAAGTTTTCTCTATCTGGATAGGAGGGTATTGCCTAGTTATTGAATAATTTAGGCAGTTATTAATAAAATGTCACAATTTCCTCCATCGGTTTCCTGATCTTTTTCCGAAGGGTGTAACCTTCTTCAGCATAACCGAGGCTTATCACCAGCCCGACGGTTTTGTCACCGGGAATATTCAGTGCTTTTTTAAGCTCCTTTTCGTTGTACCAGCCCATCATGCAGGTGCCAAGTCCCTCCTCAGCTGCCTGCAGGCAAAAATGCTCAGCGGCGATGCCAATGTCGATGAGTTTCCATTCTTTTTTCTTCAGTATCATGGCGATACGGTTTAGCATCCTGGGTTTTTCAAGCAACATGACCACAAGCACCGGCGCCTGCATAGTGAATTTGTTGAATTTTACCGCCCCCGAAAAAGTAGCTTTTGCTACTTCGGTTCTTAAAGGTTCTTCCTGCACAACAATGAAGTGCCATGGTTGCGAATTGCTCGCCGACGGCGCCATCCGGGCAGCTTCGAGGCAACGCTGCAACTTGTCTTTTTCAACAGGTTTTGAAGAATATTTTCTTACACTCTGGCGAGTATTGATGAGTTCGTGAAATGCCATTTTACTATTGATCCTATTCTGAAATTGAAGTAACTTTATCGTATGAAAACTACTTCGGCAAAAGTACGATTTTTAGCGGCAGCGCTGTTACTCGCTTTGAGTTCGGCCTGTCATCCAAGGACCAATCCCACCCTCATCATGAATGAACCTGATACTTTAATTAATCGCCGGCCGGCGGTTGCAGGGCAATTTTACCCCGGCACCGCGGCCGAACTGCAGCAAACTATGGAAAAGATGTTTGCCAAAGCACCTAAAGCGGTGAATAGTGCTGAGGTAAAAGCCATAATTGTTCCGCATGCGGGCTATGTCTTTTCAGGCGAAGTGGCGGCGGCCGCTTTTAACCAGGCTGATCCTCTCAAAGAGTATAAAACCGTGTTTATTATCGGATGCAGCCACCGCAATTCATTTGCCGGAGCATCAGTTTACAGCATAGGCAATTATATCACACCATTTGGCGAAGCGCCGGTCGATCTCGAAACAGCCCGCCAGCTTAGTATTGCGAATAAAGTAATGTCGTTCGATCCGGCCTACCAGCAGAACGAGCACAGTGTTGAAGTGCAGGTGCCATTTGTGCAGTATTTTCTGAAAAAAGGCGTGAAGATTGTACCGATACTCCTGGGAACACAGGACCCGTCGGTCTGCAAAAAAATTGCAGAAGCGTTGAAACCATACTTCAACGATGAAAATCTTTTTGTGATCAGCACCGATTTTTCGCATTACCCGGCTTACGATGAAGCTGTTAAGGTTGATAAATCAATTGCTGATGCCATATGCACAAATAAGCCATCTCGACTGATTGATGCTGTAAGTGCCTGCATGAAGAAACCGGTTGAAAACCTTGCCACAGGCTGCTGTTCGTGGCCATCGGTGCTCACACTCATGTACCTTACTGAGGAAGCGAATGATGTTACATACAAACAGCTGATATACCGTAATAGCGGCGACTCACCCTATGGCGATAAAGACCGTGTGGTGGGATATTGGGGAATCGTTATCAGCCAGCCTATACAGGAAAACGGCTTCAGCCTCACTGAAAGCGAAAAACAGCAACTGCTGGGCATTGCAAGAAATACGATCAATGAGTACGTCAGGAGCGAAAAGGTTCCGGAGCTGTCACCCTCAAAACTGACTGACGCCCTGATGCAAAAAGCAGGTGCATTTGTAACCCTCCGAAAACACGGCGACCTGAGAGGTTGCATCGGGCATTTCGATGCTGATCAGCCTCTATACAGCATTGTTCAGCAAATGGCTGTAGCCTCATCGACACAGGATTACCGGTTTTCGCCTGTGCAGCCTGATGAAATGAAGGATATTAAAATAGAAATATCAGTGCTTACACCAATGAAGAAAATTTCTTCGGTAAGCGAAATTAAACTTGGCCGCGACGGCATTTATGTCCGCAAAGGAGCCCGCGCCGGGACTTTCCTGCCCCAGGTAGCCACCGAAACCGGCTGGGGTCTTGAAGATTTCCTGGGGCATTGTGCC
This sequence comes from Bacteroidota bacterium, assembly GCA_022711175.1. Lineage (GTDB taxonomy): Bacteria > Bacteroidota > Bacteroidia > Bacteroidales > UBA4417 > UBA4417. Next base: position 66,059 of record JAKLFM010000006.1, read on the forward strand.
CGCGACAAAACCGGCATTGGATGGGACGGCTGGAAAGACAAGGATACGGAGATTTTTACTTATCAGGCTTACGTCTTTTCAGAATAAATACCGGCGTTATAACCATTCATATACTAATTTCCGTATCCTGAATTCCTGATGGATAAACCATACGCCGTTCTTAGCATACCTATCATCAGCCTGGTTGTTTATCTTGCATCCTTGCTGGCTATAAGATTGGGTGTGTTCAGCAAAGATACGCATCGGAAATTCTGGAATATATTTTTACTGGCAGCTTTTGCCGGAGCAGCCGGATTGGGATTCCTGCTCGCACTGCAGGTCAATTACAAATTCGACCTGCTTACAGCCGCAACGTTTCTCAAGGTTCATGTGGATTTCGGCATTGCTCTGCTTGTGATAGCATTGCTTCACTTTTTAAGGCATCTCACCTATTACCTGAAAATTATTAAACCGCGGCATGAAAAAAAGGCGGTTGAACAGAACCAGAGTGAAACGATAACTAAGAATAGCGGCACTGACGGTGAAATAAAAAGTTCAAGCAGTTACTGCTTTCTGTTACCATTCTGCCTGGGGCTAACGTCCATGTCGGCCCAAATTATCCTGCTCAGGGAATTTCTTTCGGTTTTCAATGGCAACGAACTTGTTATAGGAGTTGTTCTGGCCAACTGGATGTTGCTCACCGGCGCCGGGGCATGGCTCGGAAGGTTCACATTTAAGCAAAGGCCGACGGATGCAGGTCCTGCTTCAGCAATAACCGCACTTGCAGGAGCTGCCCCTGCTACTTTGTTTGCCCTTGATGCTTTGCGAAATGTTCTGTTCACCGCCGGCAGCATGGTGGGGATTTTGGAAGTGTATCTCGCCTCATTAATACTATTGGCGCCATTTTGCCTCACATCGGGATTGCTTTTCACCCGGCTGACGGCACTTAATGCGCTTTGGCCCGACAAAAGCTCCATTGGGAAAGTTTATGCCTGGGAAAGCATCGGGAGTGTGGCCGGTGGTGCGCTGTTCAACTTTGTACTTGTGTTTTTCCTCAGGCCATTCGAGGCTTTCGGGATTATCATAGCCGTAAACGCCCTGCTTCTGGGGATTTGGGCTTTCACATCAGGGGTAAGGAGTCTGCTGCGAAGTGCTATGTTCATTGGCTTCGTTTTCTCTGGAGTCATCGTTTTCCTGAATCCTGACATTGCCGCTAAAAAGCTACTTCTGCCGGGCCAGCAAATTCTGAAATACACAAATTCACCTTTTGGTGATATCGTTTTCTCCGGGAGCGAAGGTCAAATGAATCTATACGAAAACAATACGCTGATCTACACTACCAACAACATTATTTCGAACGAGGAATCGGTCCATTATGCGATGCTTCAGCGCGATAACCCGAAGAATGTGCTGCTTATCGGCGGCTGTTTCCCGGGTGTGATAGGTGAAGTATTGAAATATCCCGTCAAAAAGATTGATTGCATAGAAATGAGCCGCCGGCTGCTCGAAGAAACAAAAAGTACACTGGGAATGCCGGATGATAAACGATTCAATGTTATTACAGGTGATCCGGTTTTGAATTTGCGTAAAAACATACAAAAGGTGAGATATGATAACCAGGATGGTAGTTCCAGAGTTAAGTACGATGTCGTTCTGCTGAATCTCCCTGATCCTTACACCCTTCAGCTGAACCGCTTTTATTCGCTGGAGTTCATGCAGCTGTTAAAACCCCTGATGACCGATGATGGCGTGGTTTCGCTCAGCCTGACCGCCACAGCCGATTACATGGGATTCAGCTCCCGGAAGGTACAGTCGGTGATGTATGCAACCCTGAAACATATATTCAGTAATGTGATGGTGATTCCCGGCGACAGGAATCATTTCGTTGCTTCCGATAGCCCTGTAAGGATTGATGTTGCTGCACTTCAGGTGGAAAGAGGAATAGAAACGCAATATGTAAATCCATATTACATTGACGATCAGTCGATAAGCGAGCGCAGCCAGGTGTTGATGAAAGCCATTGATGCCGAGGCGCCGGTAAATCACGATTTTGAACCGGTTGCATTTAAAAGCCAACTCGATTACTGGCTCGATTATTTCGGCATCAGCCTGCGACTGCTGCCTGTTGTGCTGCTGCTTGTAATACTGGCAGTGCTTTTGAGGAGCGATGGCATTGGTGCAGGAGTGTTTATGGCCGGTTTTGCAGCTTCAGCTTCCGAAATAGCTGTTCTGCTCGCATTCCAGGTCCTGTATGGCTATGTTTTTATTGCTGCTGGCATGTTCATCACGCTCTTCATGCTGGGTCTGGCCATTGGCGCAGTACTTGGACACAGGTATTTTGTGAATCCTTCCTTCAAGGCCGTCACCTGGTTACAGGTTTGTATGTCGGTTGCGATGCTTGCAGTTTCGGGTGTCATCTATGGTTTTTACAAGGTTCATTGGAGCGTAGCAATCATCCATATTGGATTCGGGCTTATTTTACTGGCTATCGCTATGCTCACCGGTATTATCTTCCAGGTAACGTCGGTAGTGAAAAAAGGTGAAGTAAAGACCGTGGCCGGTTCGCTCTATGGTTCCGATTTGCTGGGATCGGCAATCGGGGCTCTCCTTATGAGCATCTTCATGATCCCGGAACTGGGCTTGTTCAAATCTTTGCTTTCTCTGACTGTGCTGTGCCTGTTTTCAGTATTAGTTATGTTGTTGAAAAGGAAGCCGGTATTGTAAATTATCAGTAGGTCGAAATAAAATTTTGAATCAACAGCCTCAACATAAACACCGGTTCAGTGACGACTGAGCTTCTTCATGACGTAACTTTGTTGGTGAAGCTTCAATAAATGGATAAAAGAGTCTTTATTAAATCGGTTTTTGCTGCAGCAGGTTGCTTTGCCTGTGGCCTGAACCGCTCTTTTTCCGAAGCAAATAATTTCATTGCTGAAACGCCTGCGGGCGGAGACTTGTGGAAATGGAACCATGAAGCCTATCATTACAAAGTTACCGAAAGAGGAGTTGAATGCACCAATTGTCCCAACGGATGCACATTAAAACGAAAGGAAACCAGCAAATGCCGAAACCGCATCAACATTGGCGATAAGCTTTACAGCATTGCTTATGGCAATCCATGTGCGGTTCACATTGACCCTATCGAGAAAAAGCCATTCTTTCATTTTCTGCCTTTGTCCAGGGCGTTTTCGATAGCCACAGCCGGCTGCAACCTCGCATGCCTGAATTGCCAGAACTGGGAAATTTCACAGAAAAGTCCCAGGGAGACCACCAATTATGACCTTATGCCGGCCATGGTGGTGGATGAGGCTCTTAATAACAATTGCGAAAGTATTGCATACACCTATTCGGAACCGACCACATTTTACGAATACGTATATGATACGGCCGTGATTGCCCGCAGTAAAGGTATCAGGAATGTTTATAAATCAAACGGTTACATCAACGAGAAGCCAATCAGGATGCTGAGTAAATACCTTGATGCAGCCAACATTGACCTGAAAGGATTTACTGAAGCCTCGTATCTCAAGTTGAATTCGGGGAAACTGGCACCTGTGCTCAGGACATTGCAGGTGCTAAAAGAAGAAGGCGTGTGGCTCGAAATCACCAACCTCGTTATTCCCACCTGGACAGATAATCTGGATATGATTAAAAACATGTGTAACTGGCTGGTGAAGAACAACATGGCTGATTGCCCGCTGCATTTCAGCCGTTTCACGCCCTTGTACAAACTCACCCAACTGCCTTCCACGCCGGTGCAGGTTTTGCAAAAAGCACGTAATATTGCCCTTTCGGAGGGAATGAAGTATGTTTATGTCGGGAATGTTCCCGGCACCGATCTGGAGAATACCATTTGCCCGAAATGCAGGAAAACCGTGGTTCAACGAAAAGGATTTGTTGTTACGGCCAATAACTTAGTAGATGGAGCTTGTAGATTCTGTCATCAGAAAATCGCCGGAACCTGGAACTAAAACCAACTGTTAATTTATTGTTATTCAATTGTATGAAAATTGTTTCTCTTCTTGAAGATTTCATCTCGTTCTTCTATCCAAACACATGCTTTGCCTGCGGTAATTCGTTGTTTAAGCATGAGAAGATTTTATGCACCCATTGCCTTCATAATCTGCCAAAGACCAATTACCATATGCACCCCGGTAACCCGCTCGATAAGGTTTTCTGGGGCAGGGTGAAGATTGAACAGGCCACCGCCCTGTATTATTTCAGCAAGGGCGGCAAAGTTCAGCACCTGATTCACCAGCTCAAATACAGGGGCAAGAAGGAGATCGGGGTTTATCTGGGCAAATTGCTGGGCAACGAACTGAAAGAAATTCCTTCCTTTCACGAAATCAGTGCTGTGGTGCCTGTGCCTTTACACCCGCGCAAGCAGCGAAAACGCGGCTATAACCAGAGCGAACAGTTTGCCATCGGGCTCGCCGAAGCAATGGGAATTAAACTGGAAACCAAATCGTTTATCCGTAAAGTTGCCACCGAAACACAAACCAAGAAATCACGGTTTGCCCGTTGGGAAAATGTGAAGGAAATATTTAGCGTTACTGACCCGGCAAAACTCGAAGGCCGTCATTTGCTTTTGGTGGATGATGTGGTGACAACCGGAGCCACCATCGAATCGTGTGCCAACATTTTGCTGGCGTTGCCTGGTGTGAAGCTGAGCATTGCTTCAATTGCTTTTGCTCATGAATAACTTCGACTAGAGTTTTCCTGCAACAACAGTCGTCTTTTTGAAACGCTTGACGTCACCCTGCAGGTCGAATATTTCGATATAAACAACATACCTGCCGATGGCAGCTTTGGTATTGTCATCGGTGATGCCATCCCAGGTAAAGGCTCCTGAAATGCCGCATAATTCGTTGTTTACAAGCTTGCGCACCTGCCGCCCTGTGGCATCATAAATTGTGACGCGGGCATTGTAACCTGGTTCGTCGAATGCATAGGCGATTGTAAGGTAATCATCTTTGCCGTCGTTGTCGGGTGAAATGATATCCGGTGAGAGCAGTATTTCATTGCCAGAATTATCCACTATGCCAAATTGCGAATTCTGATAAGCAGGCGTTGCAAAACCTGCCGTTTGCGAAGCCGAATGCCAGTTCGAAACCTGGTCCCATGGCAGGTTTGGATTGATTCGCTCAAGCGAAACCCCCTCAGCATTTGTCAATAATGGGTATTGCATTTTATCATTATAGGCGAAGCGGTCGATCACCAAGCCGGTCTTTAATGCCAGCGCAATTGCCCCTTCATCGTCGTTCATTGAAGGCAAGTCATCAACCTGCACAAATCCGGCAGGGTTGGTGGTGATATAAAAGGCTTTAACGGCTGCCGTATCTGTTGTCAGAACCAGGTAATCACCCGGCAGGATGAGTCTCGATTCGCTGCTCAGGTTCGATTCATCACTCAATATTAATGTGGCAGTATCACAGGTGGCTAAAATAAGCCACTGCAAATCAAAGACATCTGTAGTTCTGTTAAGGATTTCAACAAAATCAACGCATCCCGGAGCGGGATTGTAAAGCACTTCGTTGATAACGATGTCATCAGGTCTGGCCACTGAAGGTATGGCGAACCGGGCTGTGGCCGATGATGAGATCACATTGCCCGCACAATCGCTAAATGAACCGCTGAGCGTGAGAGTATAAACCGTTCCCTGAACGATGGGATTGGCAAGTATCATGACAACTTTCCGGTAATCGGGACCTGTAAGTAATACTGCAGCAGGATTTCCAATGCCATTATCAATGTTGTAATTAGCAGGATTTGAGATCGTTGTGCTATCCATCGATTCCGAAAACCATACCGGGATTTGGTATGGAGTATCTACGCCTACTCTTAGGATTTCAGGCAAAGTGTAATCGGGATTTGAAGCGCCGGCGTTGTTAATTCTGCCCGGTGTGCCTCCCGATGCATCGTTTGAGGCAGTCCAGTTGGCGGCATCGCCGCAGGGATTCAAAGGGTCGATCTGCTCCAGCGACCAGCCTCCATCTTTTTTATAATCACTTCCGTACCAGTCGTCAGTGAATGTGACCGAATGAATCATACGTCCGCCGGCGTCAGTAAGCGTTATGGTGGTTCCTGTATTTACCACCGAAAAGCTCGAGAATCCTAAACATGGGCCATATGCTGATAGTGCTGGCTGCGCGGCGGCTGATCCTATAATGAGGTAATCGCCAGCAGGAAGAGAATAGGATGGAAAGGTCTTCACACTGCTGCCAAGCGTTAGCGTCCAGTTTTCAAGATCAATGTCAAAGTTCCTCCGGTTAAATATCTCAATGTACTCTTCGTCGGGCAGTCCCACAACTGGATTCGGATCGGCCATAATTTCGTTGATGAGCACATCAAATTGTTTCACTTGGTGCCAGCCTACAGCGATTTGAGCATTTTGCATCACATTGCCTGCCAGGTCTTTAATTCCGTCGGCTGATAAAATGTAAGCAACATCCGGTGTAAAATCAGTATCAAAAAGCAGGTGTATAAGCGAAAAATCCTGCGCATCGCGAACGGCAATGCTGGGATTACCGATCGCCTGGTCAACGGAGTAGTTGGTCGCTTTCTCTGCGCTTGCCTGGTCGAGACTTTCGGAAAAATGCAAGTCTATAGTGTTGGCCGACAGCACGTTGGCCGTGAGTAAAGTTGGCGGGGTTTTATCAACGATTACCTCGCCTGCATACACATCATCAAAATAAAATTTGGTGCTGTTGCTGCTCGTGTATTTGCAATACACACCAAACCAGGATGTTGTGGTAAAGGTATTATCCGTTGCCGTGGCTTCGGGCTGGTAGGCGTTTCCTCCGGCCGGATCGGCATAAATACTCCATTTTCCGTAATTATCCCGAATTACACGTATCCTAACAGTGAACGCATTGGCCAGCAAACCTGCTGTTCCCCTGCACAGCGAGGTTGAAATATTTCCCGCCTGACGGAATAGCTCAATGGCATCGTTTGATCCTGTTTCTCCAAGTTTCAAATAATAACCGTTCAGCGCATTAGATTTCAGGTCGGGCTGATCAGAAACCAGGTAAATGCGGGCATTATTGTTGTCAGAAGGGCTGAATGAAAGTTTTACCTTAATATTCCATTCCATCGAATCAGCCATTGAACAGGCGGTTGCGAGCGACGAAATATTATCGCCTGTTGAATTTAACTGCAATTCAAAAGCTGTATTCACTTTGAATTGTGCCGCATCGCCTGTCCAGGCAGGATTTGCTGTAAAATCCCCATCCGAAAAATCGTCAGTAACCTGTGCACGTGAAAGGAAAGAAATTAGAATTAAAAATGCTGATAAGAGTTTTTTCATATTGAAGATGCTGTGTTTCGTTGCCCGAGGGTAAATATAGTATTTTTGCACTCCGAATTTTAATTTGACTGAAAAATGAATGTAGCTGTTGTTGGTGCCACCGGTTTGGTTGGCAGTGTGATGATAAAAGTGCTTGAGGAGGCGCGTTACCTGCCTTTCGACAGGATTTCCGGGTTTTTGCCGGTTGCATCTGAGCGGTCGCTGGGTCGCGAATTGCATTTCAACAATATGCCCTACCCGGTCATCAGTATTGCCGAAGCTATTGAACGTCGGCCTGAAATTGCCATTTTTTCTGCCGGCGCTGCTGTTTCACGCGAGTTTGCCCCCCAATTTGCCGCTGCCGGTACAACAGTGATTGATAACAGCTCGGCATGGCGTATGTTCGACGAAGTGCCGCTGGTTGTCCCTGAGATTAATGCCCATTTGCTGACCCGTTCGCATAAGATTATTGCAAACCCTAATTGCTCAACAATAGAGCTCGTTCTTACACTGGCGCCGCTGCATAAAGCATTTAAAATAAAACGCGTTGTTGTTTCTACTTACCAGTCGGTGACCGGTACCGGGCAAAAGGCTGTTGTTCAACTGAATAATGAGCGGGCAGGGATAAACGGTGAACGGGTTTATCCGCATCCTATCGATCTCAATTTATTTCCGCATGGCGGCGTTTTCGAAAGTAACGGTTATACGTCCGAAGAAATTAAACTGCTTAAAGAATCGCGTAAAATATTGGGCGACAATTCGATAAACCTTACTGCTACAGTTGTACGGGTGCCGGTTACCGGTGGCCATTCCGAATCGGTAAATGTGGAATTTGAGCGGGATTATGACTTGGAGGAAGTGTACAAGATATTATCGAAAACCAAGGGTGTTGTGGTGCAGGATGATCCCGAAAAATCAATTTATCCGATGCCCCGTTATGCCGAGGGGCGCGATGAAGTATTTGTAGGCCGTATCCGCCGCGATGAATCACAGCCTAATTCATTGAACCTGTGGATTGTATCGGACAACCTGCGTAAGGGTGCCGCTACAAACGCCGTGCAAATTGCTGCGTACCTGGTTGAAAACGAACTAGTTTAAAACTTTTACTCTGTTCAGGCTCTGCAGAGCTTCTCATACTGTTTCTATTCAATTAAGGTGCGCATTTTTAATTCCATAACAGGCTATAAGTCAACCACACGACCGGTTGTTACTGTTGGAGTTTTTGACGGTGTGCATCGTGGCCACATGGAAATCATCAACCACCTGGTCACATCAGCCCACGACCTTCAAACCAATTCTGTTGTAATCACTTTTGAGCCACATCCCAGGTTGGTGCTCGACGAAAACAACACGGTAAGGCTGCTGCAAACACTCGATGAAAAGCTTAAGCGGTTCGAAATTGCCGGTGTTGACGAGGTTATAGTGATTCCATTCGACAGGGCATTTGCCGCTACCGATCCCAGCCTGTTCATAAAAACGGTTATTGTTGATTCGCTGAATGCACAAAAAATTATTACGGGCCACGACCATATGTTCGGCCGCAACCGCGAGGGCGACTATGCCTTGCTGCTCGGGATGGGTAAGCAATACAGCATAGCGGTTGAACAGGTGAAAGCGGTTAGCCATTGCGGTACCGATGTGAGCTCCACTTCAATACGAAAAGCCATCTTAGCAGGTAATGTGAAACTGGCAAGATGCATGCTCGGCTATCCCTACTCATTCAGCGGACAGGTTTACCGCGGGAACCAAATCGGGCGGCTGATCAATTTCCCGACCGCTAACCTTAATCCTTCGGCCTCCTATAAAATCGTTCCTTCACAGGGTGTATATGCCTCGCTGGTTGAATGGAACGGACTGACCTTCAAGGGAATGAGCAATATTGGGATGCGTCCCACGATAAATGCCGATCACGAAACTGTAGAAGTTCACATCTTTGATTTCGACCACGATATTTATTTTGAAAATATACAGCTGTCGTTTGTTGACAGGATTCGCGATGAGCGCAAATTCGGGGGGCTCGAACAATTGCAAAGCCAGCTTATTCTCGACAGGGAAGAAGCACTGCGTCTGCTCGCCTGAAAGATTCTTATAACCGGCTATTGGCCGGCACTTTTCATAATCATGCTCACACTTTGCACACCAGGGGTTTGAATCTTGGGAATCAGGTTCTCAACCGTGACTATGCTGACGCCGGTATCGGCAATACTTATACCGTCCCAGAGTTTTTGAGTTATAACATACATCCCGCCATCCTGTTGGCCGTAAAACCTGTCGTTATCTTTAATTTTCATTTCGATTTCGTTGGTGCGCTCTTCGCCTGAGGGAGTTTTGAGTGTAACGAAGATCGGGAAACGGTCGTATTCAAAGGTTTCCTGAAGGCAGATGGTGAAAATGATATCGTAATTGCCTGGTTTTACATCAGCAGGCATCTCAAACTGCAATTTGTTGAACCTGTCCCACATACCATTCTCAAATGTATAGTTACGCTCATACTTTTTTTCGGAGCCACAGGCAGTCATCACCGCAACCAGCGCAATAAAAAGTGTTGTTTTTAAGGTTTTCGTCATAAAAACTGTATTATTTAAACAAAAGCAAATCAATCAATTACACCGCTGCCAAGACAAATATTGTGTTTTTCGTCATACACAACTCCAAACTGCCCGCTTGCGATGCCCGAAACCGGCACCGACGAACTGATTAACAGGTGATTACCGTCCTGCCGGATGGTGCCTTCAGTGAAATCGGGAGTATGACGTATTTTGAACGTAATGTGTCGGGGCGCAGCCAGGTCATCCCATGGATTTTTGGTAATGAAATGAAAATCGGCCAGGAGGATTTCAGTGCCGTATTGAGCCAACGGATCGTAGCCGTTCGAAACATAAAGCACATTCTCCAACGTATCTTTCTTCACCACAAACCACGGCCCCTGGCTCAACCCAAGTCCTTTTCGCTGGCCTATCGTATGGAACCAGTACCCTTTATGTTTGCCAAGCACTTTACCGGTTTCCATTTCAACGATGTCGCCTTCTTTCTCTCCGATGTATTTCCTGAGAAAGTCCACGTAGTTGACTTTACCAAGGAAGCAGATTCCCTGGCTGTCGCGGCGGTGAGCACTGGGCATATGCTGCTTGTGGGCAATGGCACGCACTTCGCTTTTTATCATGTTACCCACAGGGAACATCAACTTGCTGAGTTGTGAATAAGTGATTTGCGCCAGAAAATCGGTCTGGTCTTTCACAGGGTCTTTTGCCGTACCAAGCCATGTGTATCCACCCGATTCAATCGTGGTAGCATAATGCCCGGTGGCAATTTTGTCAAAGTCCTTGCCCCAGTGCTTTTCAAATTCACCAAACTTGATGAGGCGGTTGCACATCACATCGGGATTGGGAGTAAGGCCTTTCTTCACGGCGTCAAGCGCATAGGCCATCACATTGTCCCAGTATTCCTTGTGCAGCGGTACTATTTCCATTTTAAGACCATAATGCCTTGCCAGCCATGTTGTTAGTTCAATATCTTCTTCCGATGAACAATCAAGAAAATGGTCAGCTTCCTTCATGCCAATGCGAATATAAAAGATGGTCGGATTATAACCCTGCTCCTTGAGCAGATGCAACATTACCGAACTGTCAACTCCACCCGAAACAAGGGCTGCAATAGTCATATTAAGGTATATTTCAGGATGCAAAATTGCGAAAAAAGGTAACATGAACTTTTACCTTATCTTCGTGTAGTCCAATCATCACATACAATCCTGAATTGGCAATCAGTGTTTGCTGATAACTGAAAAGGTCTGTTAATATGGAAATGTTCAAGAATGAATACCTTGCTATTATTACCAGCTCGGTGGTAATTTACCTGTTTATAATCCTCGCTATCAGGATTTTCGGAAAGAAAGAGCTTTCGCAACTGTCGGTCTTCGACCTGGTATTTATACTGCTTATCAGCAATGCAGTGCAAAACGCCATGGTAGGCAGCAACACAACACTGTGGGGCGGATTGCTTGCTGCCGCAACGTTATTTGTGGTAAACTACCTGCTTAAGTTGCTTTCTTATAAATTCCCGAAATTCCGTCATGCTCTGCAGGGGCAGGATATCATGCTTGTTTACAAAGGAAAGCTGCTTGCCGAAAATATGAGAAGAGCCAGTTTTACCGAAGAGGAGCTGATGGAGGCAATAAGGGAACACGGTGTTGCATCGCTCAAACAGGTTGACCTTGCCATCCTCGAAGTGGATGGTAATATCAGTGTGCTATCCGACGAATTCCATCACCATACGGTTCGCAAGCGCAAAACCCACAAAGCAATTACCAAAGAAGTATGAAGACATATGGCAGTGATCAAAAAAAAGGCATCCTGTTGGGGATGCCTTTTCTATAATAGGCGTAATGTCTTAAATCAGCCCTTTGTCTTTCTTTTCGCGGATAGCTCTCAGCATATCAACGGTCATTTTTTCCAGGTTCCATTTCGGATTCCAGCCCCACTCAGCACGGGCGCAACTGTCGTCCATGTTGTTGGGCCATGAGTTGGCAATGGCTTGCTTAATAGGTTCAACCTGGTAATCCATCACGAATCCGGGGATATGCTTCTTAATTTCGGCGGCAATAATCTCAGGGTCGAAGCTCATGGCCGACACGTTGAAGGAATTGCGGTGCTTCAGTTTGGCAGGATCAGCTTCCATGAGGTCGATAGCAGCTTCAATGGCATCGGGCATGTACATCATATCGAGAAAAGTACCGGCTCCCAGCGGGCAGGTATATTTACCGCTTTTCACAGCTTCATAATAAATTTCAACAGCGTAATCGGTGGTGCCGCCGCCGGGCAGGGTTACATTGCTGATAATGCCGGGATAACGTACCGAACGGGTATCAACACCAAATTTCTTAAAATAGTAATCGCTGAGCAATTCACCGGTAACCTTGGTAATACCGTACATTGTTTGCGGCCGCTGGATGGTATCCTGTGGTGTGTTGTCGAGGGGAGTGCCACCGCCAAATGCTCCAATTGAACTTGGTGTTGAAACGGCACAGCCGAACTCACGGGCAATTTCAAGGCAATTCATCAGTCCGCCGATACCCACCTGCCATGCCATGAGAGGTTTGGCTTCGCCAACAGCTGAAAGAATGGCGGCAAGGTTGTAGATAGTATCAATTTTATATTTCTTCACAACATCGGCAACCTGCTGGGCGTTTGTTGCATCGGCCACCTCGGCAGGACCTGAATCGAGAAGTTCACCGGTGGGTTTTGTTGCACGGTAACCGGCAACTACATTGCCGCTGCCATAACGTTTGCGGAGTTCAAGGGTCAGTTCCGATCCAATTTGTCCGACTGCCCCGATTACAAGGATATTTTTCATGAATGCTGTTATGTTTATTTGTTATTCAATTAACAATGCTGCGGCAAAAGTAAATAAATTTCAACATGTCAGGGCGTTATTGCATTACGAAATTCTGCTTTTTGGAACGTATTTCCAAAGGCATGTTGAATCGCAGGCTTTTAAGTGATTTTCGGAAAAATCATCGTTCAAATCTTCGTTAAAAAACATTCACCATATTACTAATTTATATCTTTGCCTGTTGTTAAACAGAAAACAATAATACTACTTAACGTCTTTAAATACAATACATTATGTACGAAAAATTTCAATCTTTCCTCCAGAAAGAACTTACCGGGATTGAAGAAGCCGGGCTGTTTAAACGTGAACGTATCATCGTTTCGCCCCAGGGTGCCGAAATCAAAATCAACACAGGTGCCGAAGTGCTTAACTTTTGCGCCAACAATTACCTGGGGCTCAGCAACAATGCCAAGCTGGTTGCGGCTGCAAAAAAGGCTCTTGACAGCCACGGTTACGGCATGTCATCCGTAAGGTTTATATGCGGTACCAGCGATCTTCATAAAGAGCTGGAAAAGAAGATTGCCGAATTTTTCGGAATGGAAGATACCATCCTCTATGCTGCCTGTTTCGATGCCAATGGCGGTGTATTCGAACCGCTGCTCGGCGAGGAAGATGCCATTATCAGCGATTCTCTTAACCATGCTTCTATTATTGACGGTGTACGTCTTTGCAAAGCCGTTCGCTACCGTTATGCCAATGCCGACATGGAAGACCTCGAAAAGCAGCTCCAGGCAGCCCAGGCACAGCGCTTCCGCCTTATTGTCACTGATGGTGTTTTCAGTATGGATGGCAATGTTGCCCCGCTCGACAAGATTTACGAACTGGCTAATAAATACGATGCCATGATCATGGTTGACGAAAGTCATTCAGCCGGCGTTGTGGGCCGCACCGGCCGCGGTGTTACTGAGCTATACAACCTCAAAGGCAAAATCGAGATCATCACCGGTACGCTGGGCAAGGCTTTCGGCGGCGCCATCGGCGGATTTACCACCGGTAAAAAAGAGGTAATCGACATGCTGCGTCAACGCTCACGACCATATCTTTTCAGCAACTCAATCCCCCCGCTGGTAGCATCGGCAGGTATAAAAATGGTGGAAATGATGAGCGAAACCAATGAACTGCAGGACAAGCTGCACGAAAACACCGCTTATTTTGTTGAAAAAATGCTGGCTGCCGGTTTCGACATCAAGCCTACGCAGAGTGCTATTTGTGCCGTGATGTTGTACGATGCCAAACTGAGCCAGGAAATGGCTGCTAAACTCCTCAACGAAGGCATTTATGTGATAGGATTCTACTACCCGGTTGTTCCTAAGGACAAAGCCCGTATACGCGTGCAAATTTCCGCCGCTCACGAACGCGCCCACCTCGACAAATGCGTTGCCGCTTTCACGAAAGTTGGCAAAGAGCTCGGTGTACTAAAGAGTGGTGGCTGCGGATGCTGCAGTTAAGTTCCGGAAGTCATGTTCAATGACGGACCCTTCAAATAAATTGAATAAGAGGCTACCTTCGGGTGGCCTTTTCTTTTATGTTTTCCGGGATTGAATCAACAGGGGTTTGATCTTCAACGGTTCCGTTGTTGTAATCGGCCTCCCTGATCACATTACCATTCTCATCATAAAACCTCCAGATGCCGACTTTGCGGTCGGCACTATAAGTACCTTCGAAAAAAAGCTTACCGTTTTCGTAATATACTTTCCCGGTACCATCGCGTTTGCCATCAATAAAATTGCCTTCGCTCCAAAGGTTGCCGTTTTCGTACCATGCTTTCCAGATGCCGGAACGTTTTTCATTTGCATATTCGCCGTCCATCTTCAGTTTCTGATTATCATAATACTGCTGTTCGCGCACTACCTGCTTTTCACCATTCACTTTTTTATAATACTTCACCAGTTTTGGCGAACCGCTTTCATACTTCTCTTCGATTACTTTTTTTGGGCCACAGCCAAATGCAAGGCTTGCTAAAAATATCAGGATCAGTGTTTTGTATAATCTCATGGCCGGTAAAATGTTAAACGTTTTCCTTTAACGGTATCAAAAATCTGCCCGTTACTGAATACCAGTTTTCCGTTTACAAAGGTATGAGTTACCTGCGAACGAAAAGTAACACCTTCAAAAGCCGACCATCCGCACTTATAAAGGATGTTTTCGGGCAACACCATCCATGGTTTATCCGGATCAACAATAACAATATCAGCAAAATAACCCGGCCGCAGGTAACCCCGCTTTTCAATGTTATAGCAATCGGCCGGTGCATGGCACATTTTTTCAACCACTTTTTCGATTGATACGATGCCTCTGTGCCAGAGTTCGAGCATGGCAGGCAGCGCATGTTGCACAAGCGGTGTACCCGAGGGTGCTTTGAAATAGCTTTGTTGCTTTTCCTCCAACAGGTGTGGGGCATGGTCGGTCGAAATGATATCAACTTTACCTGAAAGGAGTCCCTGCATCAGCGCATCCCGGTCATCAGCTGTTTTTATGGCCGGGTTCACTTTGATGCGTGTTCCAAGTTGCTGATAATCTTCATCGCAAAACCATAAATAATGAACACAAGCCTCGGAAGTGATCTGCTTTTGCGAAAGCGGAATGGAATCGGTAAGCAGTTCAAGTTCTCCTGCCGTAGATAAATGGGTAATGTGCAGTCGGGTATTATGTTTTTTTGCAAGCGAAACCGCCAGTTCCGATGACCTATAGCACGCCTCGGCACTACGGATGGAGGCATGCATCTCAACAGGCACGTTGTCACCGTATTTTTCTTTCATCAGAGCATTGTTGCGGCAAATGATTGCTTCGTCCTCGCAATGAGCAGCTACCGGTAGCGGCGACCGTTTAAAAATTTCTTCAAGCGATTCAAGGCTATCAACGAGCATATTCCCGGTTGAAGCGCCAAAAAATACTTTTACACCGCACACATTGTGCGGGTCGGCTGCTTCAATTTCACCGAGGTTGTTGTTGGTAGCACCTAGGAAAAATGAAAAGTTTGCCAGCGATTTTTCCGAAGCCAGACGGAATTTTTCTTCGAGCAGTTCGAGCGTGGTTGTTTGCGGTACAGTGTTTGGCATTTCCAAGAATGATGTCACGCCTCCGGCTACGGCAGCGCGACTTTCGGTAGAAATGTCGGCTTTATGGGTAACTCCGGGTTCACGAAAGTGCACATGACAATCAATGACACCGGGAATAAGCAATTTGCCGCCGGCATCAAATTCACCGCCTCCCGGCGCATCATAAAAGCCTCCTTCACCGATTTTTTCAATAATACCGTTTCTAATAACGATCCATCCGAGAAACCTGCGCCCCTCATTTATGATTTCGGCATTTTTTATTACCAATCTCCTATCCATTTCGTAAATACTGATTTCTACAAAGGTATTTAATTGCACATTTGTATCTTTGTCGTTGCTTATTAAGATTAATTCTAAAATAGAAAAATGATGCGGTTTTTTTTCAGTTTCATTGTGTTTAGCTTGATTGTGATGAATGTAAGTGGACAAATCGGGGGTCTCTCAGGATCAAAACTTAATTCGTTGTGTGTTGATCCAGTTGATAAGTACCAGCTTGAATTTGAGCCCGGCTTTTATCATCTGACAAGTAAAAAACACTGGAACGAAACTGGAACGCTCGTCAATTCATTTGCATCGGGCGACAGCCTGTTCAACGAATCAGCACTGCGATTCAGATTTACCTATGGCGTTACAGCCAGGATGGAAATCGGTGTAACTGTTCCGGGCGATATGTCATTTGGAAGCTGGGGAGTTAAATACGAAGTTTTTAATAAGAATAAGTCAGCATTTGCTCTCATCGGTGGCATTAATACTCCTTTTGGAAACCAAACATGGAAGCAGAAGTCGGAAGTTTCTGCCTTACAGGCCGGTATAGGGGCTATCTATACATGGTCGCCAACAGAAGCGTTTTCAACTGATTTTTCGATACAAGGAGCACGGTTTTTCCCAAAGCCGGAGCAATCAGCCACAAAATTTTTCTCGGTGTCGGCAGATGCCGGGTATTATTTTTTCGATGGTAAACTACAGTTAGCTTCAGGACTGGGATATCAAAAAATTTATAACACTAATCTGGACCAGTATTTGGTCACACTTTATCCCGGGGTAACGATTGAAACTGGCGAGGATTTTGTCATTACTATTATCCACTCGGTTGACGTGGCAGGAAGAAATATTGAAAAGCAGCATATTACTGACCTTTCGTTTACCTTTACAATCAGGTAATTCTCCATGCTGAAGACATCATAAGCGTCAATATTAACTAAGATGAATCAACTCCTGATATTTGCTGCGCTAAGTGTTCCGGTGATTTATATTTCGCGCAAATCGCTCATCCATCCGCAAAGCCATGGATTCTACCGCTTTTTTGGCTGGGAAGGTACATTGTGGATGGTTATTGCAAACATAAAGTATTGGTTTACAGATCCTTTCGGTGCATTACAGATTTGTTCCTGGTTGTTGCTGCTTGTTTCTGTTTATTATGTAACTGCCGGAACTTTGCTGCTCATCCGATCAGGGAAACCTCATGAACAGCGCACCGGTGAAGCGCTTTACGAATTTGAGAAGACAACCGAGCTGGTTGAAACAGGCCTCTATCAGTACGTGAGGCATCCGCTGTATGGTTCGTTGATTTTTTTAACATGGGGCGTTTTGCTGAAACACCCAACTACTCAACTTATTGTAGTTGCATCCGTTACCACACTGTTTTATTTTCTCACAGCCAGAAAAGACGAATTGGAATGTATCGCTTACTTTGGTGAAAAATACTCCGCATATATGAAACGGAGCAAAATGTTTATACCGTTCGTGGTATAAGTCGGAATGTACCCGAGGTTTTAAAACCTGGTATGCATTGTTAGTCTGAAAGTAAGGTTGCTACGAAACAGCGGGATGTATTTTCTTGAATCTCAGGCTAATCACACCAAAAAAGGCTTCCTTGAAAATCCGGGAACTCATTTTTGATGTTCCTTCGGTGCGGTCGGTAAATATGATAGGAACCTCCACCAGGTTAAAACCCAGTTTCCAGGCTGTATATTTCATTTCGATCTGGAAAGCATAACCCATAAATTTAACCGCATCCAGGTTGATGGTTTCCAATACTTTACGTGAATAACACTTGAATCCGGCCGTGGTATCGTAAATAGGCATACCGGTAATCAGCCTCACATATTTGGAAGCAAAATACGACATCAATACACGCCCCATCGGCCAGTTTACAACGTTTACGCCTTTAACATAACGTGAGCCAATCGACATATCGGCACCATACGAAGCACAGGCATCGTACAGGCGCATCAGGTCGTCGGGATTATGCGAAAAGTCGCAATCCATTTCAAAGATATAATTGTAACCATGTTCCAAAGCCCATCTGAAACCGGCAATATAAGCCGTTCCCAGTCCCATCTTGCCTTTGCGTTCGAGGATGAAAAGCCGGTCCTTGTATTCCGGAATCAGGCTGTGTACAATTTTGCCGGTACCATCAGGGGAGTTATCTTCAACAATAAGCAGGTGGAAGTCTTTGGGCAACGAAAAAACCTTGCGGATCATCTTCGCAATGTTCTCTTTTTCATTGTAGGTGGGAATGATTACGAGACTGTCGGACACGTTAAGGGAAATTTGACGAACGAAAGTATGGAATTATTTCAAAAAGTGAACACCGGAACTTATTTTCTGATGATCGGCCTATTCGCTTTTTACCAGTTTAACCAGGTTCATGCCTTTGCTTGTGTGTACCTTCACCAGGTAAATACCGGCTGCCAGATCGTCAACGTTCAGATTAACCGATGTTTGCCTCCCATTGTAACTATCCGATTTTAAGATATTTCCTGTTAATGAAAACAGAGAAACCTCATTAATGGCAGACGATTGGTCGTTCAACTCTATGGTAATGTGATTGACGGCAGGATTGGGATAACATTTCAATTCAGGCTTTTCCCATGTTACTTCCTTAAGTGAAAGAATTCCGCCATTTTTCATAAAACGGGAAGCAAATTCCTGAAAATAAAGATTGACAATACCTGCATCATGAATAACCAGAGTGTTTTCATCGTTCCTGGTATCAGCGCTTGTGCTCCAGTTGTGCGAACCTGTAAGAACAAGCGGGTCCGATGACGAATCCTTGCGGTCGATTATTACATATTTGTTGTGTTCGAGGCCGGTGGTATATTTGTCGGAAGTGTAGTGAGTGCCAAGACCGAGTAATACATTTTTTACCGAGGGATAAGAGTTAAGGTCGCTTTCGCTGTCGATAATCACATTCACTTCAACGCCCGCATCTACCCGATCCTGAATAGCGTTGGCAATATCGGTGCGTGTAATAATGAAAACAGCTGCATCAGCATTCATCGAAGCCGAATTGAAAGCCTCGATAATGCGGTTATTAACTCCGTCGCTTGGGCTGAAATAGCTTTCGACCTGTTTGCCGCCTATAACAAACTGGTGGGGTGTATTGTTGGTTTTATACGGTCCGAAACGGGCAGTTGCAGGTACAGGGTTTGTGCCCTGCGATCCCCACATTTCTTCAAATTCAAGGGTATAGGCTTTGGCCAGGCTTTGATCATTGATGATGATTATATTGTTGGCATCGCTGCTAAGTTGCTGTCCCGTAAGGTTGGTAGAGCCTGTCCACACAATTGCTTCATCGGGATCAGGCGATTCGGCATCGAACACCACAAACTTGTTGTGCATTATTCCATGTTCGCTGTCGTCGGGGCTGGCAATTTTTGGTATTGCAGGCACCCATTGCAATGATGTATTGGAAGTGTTGCCGTTATAAACAATCCTGATGATCACCCCGCGTTGAACAGCCTGGTTGAGGGCGTAGGGCACACGGTCGATGGTAAAGTTGTAAATCGCCATGTCGATGGTATATCTAGCCCTGTTGATGTAGGCAATGAGCGTGTCTTCAACAGCAGTGCCGAGCGAAATGGCAGCGGGGCCGGTTGCATAAGATGCGTCAACATCGCTGGTAAAATAGGCTTTCATCCATCCTGCCGACAACGATTGTGTAATAAAAGGCTTTACGGGCGCAAATGCTGTATCCGCTCCGCTCACGCTGAACGCCTGCACATAAAATAACTCAGCGGGATCGGCGCCGGTAATATCCACCTTATGGTCGCTGGTCATGTCAGGAATCGAAATTTTCCCTAGTTCAAGAACAGGAGTGTTACCATAATATATCTCGGAAGTGGCCTCGCTATCGGTTGTCCAGGCTATAGTGAGTCCGTCGGTTGTGATGTTTTCGGCATGCGGAGCGACAACAATACCAATGCCGCCCCCGATAATATCAGCTGAACTGCGGAGCAGGAGCTGGTACTCGCTTTGGTACTGCGAACAAATGCCGGTAAGGTCGATCTGCCCGTAAGGGATTGAATAGCCGATAAGCGGGTGTCCGCTTCGTATGTAAACCGATCCCTGCTCACCTGCCGAGGTAAATGTATATGTGCCACTATTGAAAGTGTTTCCCTGGCCGGCATTAAAAGTTACATTGTTTAACCTAACGAGTTGCGATTCATTGCCTTCCGAAAGCTGATCGGGTGTTAGCAACATCGGTTCGGGCAGCGGATTCCCAGATGAGTTTATAATAACCGAGGTTACCGGGCTTATTTCGAGCAGGTTGTAATAATCTTTAAGAGTGCCTGTCACAGTAATATTTTGTCCTGGAACGATACTGCCCAGCGAACTGCCGTAAACAGCAATGCCTGCTGTTGAATCCTGCATGTAACGTATGGTTCCGAGTTCGCTACCGCTCGTTACAATACCTGAAACAGTCACGGTTGAACCCGTTGGCTCCTGCCTGGCATCGGCAATGTTGGTTTGTCCGAATGACAGGCCCGATAATAAAAGAAGCCCTGAAATAACAGGAAGAAATAGCCTCACAGTAAAGTTTGCCGAGTATGTATTTGACAGTATCAATGGTAATTACCGATAAATTGACGTATATGGTTGAAATTTCCGCTTTTAATTTTCCTTCACAATAATAGTATATACGGGAAGGTGGTCGCTATATCCTCCTGCGTAAGCCCCGCCGGCAAATGTGCGGAAAGGGTACCCTGCATACTGTCCGTCGCGCGTGATGAGGAAAGGCTGGTTATAGACTTTTGTCCTGTACCAATGCCATGCACCGCTTTTATCATTCAGCAAGGGTTCTGAGATAATTGTCTGATCGAAAAGATTCCACGAATCACGGTATGCAAGCGAGCCGATGCCGTTTCTGAACATTTTCCACATGGGATTGAACAACATCCCGGGTTTCACCTTTGGTTCACGGCCTTCGGCTCCAAGTATCACAAAAACGCTTTCATCAACAGGATCGTCATTCAGGTCGCCCATGATTATCATTTTTGCGCGACTACTCACTTTGTAGAGTGAGTCGGCAAGACTGCGGGTAAGGCCGGCTGCGGCTGCCCTGTATGGTGGCTGGTTGCCCCGCGAGGGCCAGTGATTTACAATAACGCTTATTGTATCGCCATCCAAAAGTCCGGTAACTACAAGCTGATCGCGCGATTTCCAACCTGGTTCGCCAGGCATATTCAACCTTGCCGAGACTGAGTTTATCACCGTAAAATCACGCTTACGGTATATGAGGCCGACATCAACGCCTCTGCCATCAGGTGAGTCATAATGAACAATGTCGTAACCTGAGTTCGCAAGGGCCGGAGTTTTTATAAGGTCTTCGAGCACCAGTCGGTTTTCAATTTCGGAGACTCCCAGCAGGGTAGGGCCACCTTTGATGAATTCGTCGCCAACCTGGGAAATCACCTTCGACATGTTGGCAAGCTTTTTTTGGTAACGCTCCGAAGTCCAATGATTTGCCCCGGCAGGCAGGAACTCTTCATCGTTCTTTTCAGGATCGTTAATGGTATCGAATAGGTTTTCGAGGTTGTAAAAAGCAATGGTGGCAACTTTCACTTTTTGGTGTTGGGCAAAGGCCGTTATATTAGCCAGGATAATGAGAGTTCCGGCTATCAGGAGGGGGAAGAAGCGATTTCTATGCATCGTCGGGGTAAATTCGGCCGCAAAATTACCGTTTTATCAGTTACAATGCACACAGGTCGTCAACCGGATGAAAGGGGTTATTTCATCACCTTGAAATCTTCGATTATGGTAACTATATCGTACCCTTTACCTCACCACCACCTTACTCCCTGCCACCTGTTTCCCCTGGTACAATAGCCTAAACTGGTACATCCCCGCCGGCAGACGCGAAACATCCAATTGCAAAGGTACGCCGGTATTGTCAACTTCCTGCTGCAACAAAATTCTGCCTTGCAAGTCAATAGTTTGCAGCATGGCTGACGACCATTGATGATAGATAGTAATAGCAGGAATATTACCGCTTGTATTGCTTACCACAAGGTATTTGGGCAACTCTACGGTTAACATTTTATCCGTTGGGTTGGGGTACACCTTCAACTGCGTGGTTTCCGGCTTTTTAAAAGGCTCATCTACACTCACAAGTACATTATCACAATTGGGGTCTATCGTATCGCTTACGATAGGGTACGGGCACAGGCTGTCGTAGGTAAAGGGTTGGGTATAAATGCTGTCGTATTCCAGGTCGGAGTTGACTTTGACGGCGACTATTCGCCAGGAGTCATTAAAATAATCATTAGCTACCGCAACAAATTTATTATCGTATGTCTTTATAGAAGAACAATATGAATTGCTTGTTGAGGTGAGTGCCTTTTGCTTTATTAAATTTCCAAAATTATCCGTTATTAAAACATAATCAGTCCACAAATGATTATCATCCCACAAACCTCCGAATAATATAATATTTGTATCTGCAAAATTCGCCAGTCCCTGAAAGCCGCAGAAATTTGAATTACCGGTAAGTATATCTTTATCTGTTGAAGTATTGCCAGTTTTATCAAAAAAGATTAAAGCTGGGTTGTTAGTGCTTGTAGCAGAATGAGTACATGAATGAATATAGTTTTCTGAATTATTACTTATAGTACTCCACGGAACCGAATAGTAATGTTTATTAGTACCGTAAACCAATTCCCATTGTTTAATTCCTGAAGTATCAGTTTTGAAGAAGTAGCTCCTGTTTACAATTGGTGAATTTGTTCCCGAATCAGGTGCATATCTGAAGGCAGTTATTAAATACCCACTACTATCAACTAAAAAATCCATTACATCATCTTGATAATAAACACTATCTAAGGGGTAGAACTGTTGCCAGATCAAATTCCCAGAACTGTTAAATTTGAAAAGTGATGTTCTTGAAGAAGGATTTGTTTCGAAATAATTCGCAGCTAAGATATAATCTCCTTCGGGTGTAGTTTTAATTTTACCACAAAGTTCATAATGCCCCGGTGTAAACAGAGTCTTGCACCATTCTATTTCTGCACAGGCAGTTAATTTAATAATAAAAACATCAAAATCAGAGTCTTCCTTTTGCCATGTTCCACAAACAATATAACCCCCATCAGATGTTTTTTCTGCATTTCCTAATCCACAAGAGTATACCCCATTACCAAATCGTTTGTCCCAAAGTTTGTTACCATTAATATCAGTTTTGATAATCCATGAGTATTTATAATTGTTTATCATCCCACCAATAACGATGCCTTTATCATAATCGTTGATAATGGATCGGCATACAGCATTTTGTTCTTGTCCATAGTACTTTATCCAATCCTGCGCTAAAGTATTAATTTGAAATACAACAAGACAAATGAAGAAAAAAGCAATTTTCATGATAAAAGTTTTTGCAATATACACCTTCTGATTTTAAGCTGGAGGGGTATAAAGGAATCAATGAACTACTGTAAATTTTGTAGTTTCTACTTTCTTGTTTATGCCTTTTATATGTATAATATACACACCTGGTACAAAAGTTTTTGTTGAAAACACAACTTGTCCGGTAACATCTTGCAAGGTCAAGCTTTTGATCACCTGCCCTGTTGTTGTAACCATCTCTAATACTGCCGTTTCTTGAGTATCATATAATTCATTTGCAAGGTTGTACCTCATAATTATGTAATCTTTAGCAGGATTAGGGAATACTTGAAGCGAAACCTGTTTGGTTGGAGGCCCCATATGGTGCTTCTTTTTAACGCTTGAACTTTTCAAGCCATCATCGTACAGGTAAGGTTCGTGATATTCTATTGCATTGCTAGCAATAAGGATATTACGTGAATACGATTTTACAGGTTCAGGGGCATTTTCCAACAGTTCTAAAAGTTGGTCTATGGTAAGGCTGTCGGCTTGAAAATCAGGCAGGGTGTCGGTCTGCATCTGCTGTAAAAGTGCAAAGAACTGCTGGTAATAGCCATGCAATATTAGTTCTTCATTGCTGAGGTCAAACTCAGAAGTGATACCGGATAATGTGGAATTCATTGCTGAAAAGTCTTCGTTATTCAGGTGTAAAAATGCTTGCAAATAGGCTGCTTCTGCCGTGTTTTGAACATCAAGCAGGTACAACAAACTGTCGGTGGCATATTGAGTTGTGTCGCCTATATACCTGTTCATTAAATGGTAGTACATGGTAGCATTGTCAGTTTTCAATGCAGCAATGGAGGCTTTTTCGGCTGTCAAAGGTGCCAGAATGTTTTCTCCCTCTAATATCTCGTTATACAAATCTTCGGGCATAGGGTCAACCCGCTGGTCTAACTGGTCCAATACACCTTCACTGGTAGCTGATTGCGGATTGGCAACAAGGATATCATGAAGAAGCGGATTTGAGAGCACTTCTTCCTTTGTTGCCGCTTCAGTCATTACCGTATCACTCAGGTAGGGCGATTTCGATAATAAATCGTTATATATTTCCAATGACTCGTCCGGATTGCTAAACACTATATCAGCAGTTGTTTCCTCCGTATTGCCCCCATCAACCAGTTCGTCAAGCCCGGTTTCAAGTGAATCAATGAGTGTCTGCTGCTCTACTAATTTTTCAATAGAAGATTCAATAGGAGTGCCTCCACCTCCACCAGTAAGTCTGGATGGGCAAGCTGTTGATTTATCATAATCCCATATTGTAATCTGACGACCAATGGAAGAACTATAATATTCAGGTATAACTCTATATGTGGTATTTAAAACATGATGATAATACTGAAATCCTGCACCTTGGTTTTTTAAGTCGCTTTCAGGGAGTTGATGTAAGGGCCAGGCATGTTGAAGTGAGAAGGTATTGCCTGCCGGGGCGGTAACCGAGCCAGATGCCCCTTGCATGGGAGCGATACCAAGACTTCCAGGTGATCCGCTAACCAATACGCTTTGGTCTATCTTTACACTATCAAAATCATTGCACTTGCATACCAATCCCAGGTTGTTGTCTTGGGCGGTAATGCCGTTTTGTAGTTGAGTAAACGTGTTGTTGTAAATCTCGTTGGGAGAAGTGCCGGAGTTGTTAATAACGATCCCGGTTTCATAAGTACTTTGCAATGCATAATTCCCATGGACAGTGTTCTCTTGAATTGAATATCCAGAGCAATTATCAAGATAAATACCACTTGATGGGAACAACTGGGTTGTCTGTTTTGTATGAATAGAATTTTTATTAATGACAGCGTTATTAATTCCCCCCATATAAATTCCTCTTATATTATTATTAAAATCACTGTTTTCGACACCTACAAAACTAGTAGTTCCATTGCCAAGAGTTCTTACCCCATAGTATAGTCCTTCAAAAAGTGACCTTTGATAATTATCGCATGGTACAACAGAATTGGTACAAAGATGTGTAACATAAAATCCAGATGCATAAGTTGATAACCCTATCCCTCTTTTGGTATTATCAATCTCATTTCTCACATTTTTAA
The DNA here is from genome assembly GCA_022711175.1 of Bacteroidota bacterium. GTDB lineage: Bacteria > Bacteroidota > Bacteroidia > Bacteroidales > UBA4417 > UBA4417. The sequence continues at coordinate 91,480 of JAKLFM010000006.1, forward strand.
AGGTACAACCACAGAGGGGTATTCCTTTTACACCATTAAGGTTAACTAAAGTCACAGGTAAATCTGTTGTATGCACATAATTATTATCCGTTAAGAAAAGTGTATTCTGAATGTGACTCAGGTTATTACCATGTGGATTATTGTAAGGATAAAACGAGATAGAAGTTTTGTTATTTATAAATTTGGCATTATCACAGGTGACAATACCTCCGGAATAATCAACATCGGGTTGAGTTCCATTCATTTTAACGACATTTATAGCGCATCGGGCATTTCTGATTGTACCATTATTTTTAACAAGGACCTTCCCGCTATTATAAGTATTTTGAACTACTCCTCTAGTACCCCAAACCTCAATTCCTTGCCACAATCCATTACAAGCAGATGCAAGTTCACCGCCATCAATTATTAATTTACCACCTCTCTCTACAATAATCTTCGAATTTAAAGAGAAATTGATTTGAGTAGTAATTGTTAATGTTGCCCCTGATTTTATAATAACATCACTTGTAATACTTCGAGGGAAATTCCATATAATCGTTCCACTTTCAATAACCATCGGATTATTGTTGTATATACAATTTAGTGAAGTTTCCCAGAGTCCCCGTCCAAATGTTGCAGCAATTAGGAATTTCTCGCTATTTTTAATTTTTAATTTTAAACCCTTAATCATTATCCCTGGCAAACCCTTATTAAATTCAATCCAATCATTGCAGTTATCATCACGATAAAAGACGCCAGCATCGGTGCTAATAAATATACCATTCAGGGATCCAGGAACATGCACTATACTAAATACACTTGGATTAAAGCTTTTTAGGTTTCCAGTAATATTTGTATAAATACCATTTTCACATTTAAATATTTTGTAATCATAATTTGAAACATCGTTCCATGAATCAGGTGTCGAAATCCAAAATTTATTAGGTGTTTCATCATCTATTTCAATGTCACTAACACTAATATGCTCAAAGCCGTTTGACTGATTCCATTCAGCAGGCAATTGAACAGAGTACCATTGTACACTTGTTGGATTTTGAACAGTGATATCATTAGTCATGTAGATTAAATTATCTAATTGATCCACCCAACCAGGAGTAATCAATTTCACATAAAGTATTTTACTATCGCTTGGAGCAGTATATGCATCATAGACAACATAACCCCCTGATGCGTTAAAATCAGGTGGTGAGCATATTTCCCAATTCTCCCCTTTATCAATCGATCGATACAAATAGTCATAAGATGTTTGATAAATTCTGTTTGCATCTATTGAATTATTAATGATATTGATATCACAATAAAAGTAATTACCAGGACATGTTACATTGCTATGTGGTTGGTAATTTACAAATTTTTCAACGCCTCCTATGTTACTAGTTAGATAAAATGTACCAGGAGTTATTATATCCATTGCTCCATGAAAAACATCCGTACCCAAGATACTATTATTCCATGTGCTTTGGTCGTTTTTGAATAGATTAGCTCCAGTATCCCAACCACCAATAACGTAATCATCATAGGTATTACCGTTATAAGTGCCATTACTATGATCCATCCAGGTACATACCTTTATCCCCAAACCATTTGATCGACCAACCCAATTGCATGTTGAATAACCTGTTTTTTTTGCCAATCCTCCATCAGATGCAACCCAAACTTCGTTACCGTTTTTATTAAAAACTAACTCATGAATATCATCGTGCGTTTCCCCCTCTTCACACATTTGCCAATATAATCCGTTAGGCCCTTGCATCAATTTAAAAAGGTTAACACAGCCAATATACATCTCATTAGCATTAACAGGAGAAATTGCATATCCCTGCCTACCTGGATCGACATTAATGTTTTCAGTGGGTGCATTAATGAAATGAGTGATGATTTCTGTAGAATAATTGTATCTTTTTATATAACCATCACTTGTTACAGCATTATTATTTTCATCAATTCCATTTGATTTGGTGATATAAACATATAAAAAATTCAAATCCGCTTCAGAGGATTCAAGATTTACCCTGATAACATCATAAGTACCATAAGGCAAATTATCATTAATTGAACTCACTTCATACCAAGCATCTCCGCTATCTATGCTTTTTATTAAAGCACTATGCGGAAGATAATTCACGTAGGGAGGAGGTAAATATGAATAAATAAAGGTATTGCTTTTCTTATATTCAGCAGATGCATAAAGGATATACCCATTTTGTCCCGGAGGACCTGGTTTAACTGCTAAATCAAAGTAATCTCCGGCATGTACTAATTCCCAGAACGGACTTGCATCAAACGCATTACTTGTTTTATATATTCCTTTAGTAGTAGCAGCTATTATAATCTGAGGATTTTGAGGTACTGAAATCATTTTATTAATACGATATGAACCATTATTTGGAAGCCCGCTCTCCTTAGTCCCAATCCTCTCCCAAGTTGTGCCCATATTATCTGACCGATAAATTCCTCCTGAATAAGACCAATCTCCATCCCTATCTCCAGTTGATATGAACCAACATTTATTGCCATTGTAATTACTAATTAAACCCGTTGTGCGATTAAAATAATTTAGAAGAAAATGATTGAAAAGTTGTGCATGTTATTGAAATTCAATATCTTAG
>JAKLFM010000060.1 GCA_022711175.1 Bacteroidota bacterium
CGATAAATTTTAATTCATGAGGAGAAATAAGGTTAAGCGAAGCCACCAGGATAACAAGGAATCCTACTGCTGCAATCACCATTCCGATGCCTATTTTGCGCGGTGTGGATGGTTCGATACCCTTCTTGTTGAGCCATGCAAAAACTGCCATCACGGCAAACGTAAGCGAAACGATAAACAAGGGATTGAACGACTGAAATACTTCGGGAGAAATGGCGTTTTGAGTGGCAGCCTTGGTGTAAAAATAGTAACCTAATCCTCCGCCGGCGATGGTCAGTGCAGCCCCGATCAAACGCGTGTTTGTGCTGTTTTTCTTATCAATCAGCAGAATAATACCCGCTACAAAGGCTATTACTGACAGGATATTCTCCAGTGTAAAAAACATGTATGTAAATGGGGCAACCGTTTTTACCGTGTAATCACGGGCGAAGAAGGTGAGTGTAAGCCCGTTTTGATGGAACGACATCCAGAAGAAGATAACCACAAAAAATACCAGGATGAGAGAAGTAACTCTCGGCTTTTCTTCCTTGGTTGAGATAAGGATAATCCATGTAACAAATCCTGCAAAAAGCCCGAACGCGAGACCAGTTGCCCAATCCTTGAGCAACGAAACCAGGAAGGCAACAACAACGCCGGCTCCGAGAGCAACAAAAATTGACCATGGTTTCTTTTCAACCTTTACGTTTGAGTCTTTAACGACTTTTTCCTTATTAGGCAACAGTTTGTTGAAGAAAATGTAAACCAGTAGCGAAATGATCATAGCAACGGCAGCAATTCCAAAAGCATAGTTGTAGCCGCGGGCAAATATTTCAAGATATTGGTTAGCAAAAGCAGTGAGGTCAGTAACAGGTCCGTTAAGGCTCACCTGGTTTGCTAAAGCCTGCAGCTTTTCCGGCTCTTTGATAGTTCCGTCTAAAAACTGGTGACACATTGCCGGCAGGCTGCCATCGTGAAGAAATCCATTGGTTTTCAACCACCAGTTGCGAATACCGGTTGCAGCAAAAGGAGCAAAGAAAGCGCCAACGTTAATCCCCATGTAAAACACCATGAAGGCTGAATCGCGCAGTTTTGAATACTTGGGGTCATCGTACATCTGACCTACAACTGCCTGAAGGTTGCCCTTAAACAGTCCGTTGCCTAAAGCTATTACCAGTAAACTTATTACCGTAAGTGTTAGCGATAAACCCGGTGTTGCCATCAGCACATAACCGATAAACATGATGATCTGCCCGAATAGGATCACTGTCTTGTATTTATTGGTATAGTCGGCTAATAAACCACCAACCAGGGCCAACGCATAAATAGCGAAGTAAAACCAGCTGTAAATACCACCGGCTTTATCTTCGGTAAGACCGAACTTAGCTTGCAGAAAAAGTACCAGGATCGCCATCATGGTATAGAAGCCAAAACGCTCACCCATATTGGCAAAAAAGGCGACAATGAGTCCCTTGGGATGTTGTTTAAACATAAGTTGTTGGATTTTAGTGTATAATGATTTGCTTGGTTTCTTTAAGAAGCAAATTTAACCAAATTGTTGAGAATATAAAATGGAAGTAATTTCTGCAGGCAACGTTTGCTCACGAAATTCAGAATGCCTAAAAACTAAATTTGAGCATTGACTTTATTTCGCTTTTGTGGTTGCCGTTAATCTGTGATGTGCCGCTCGAAATCACGTTGCGATCGAAATAGCTGGTAACGGAATATCGCAGCCACAGATCAATACGTTTCGAAAGAGAAACTTTCAGCATGGCATAAAAGCGGCTCCCTCTTCCCGAAAACGAAGGAACGGAGAACGAGTAAGGCAGGTCGCTTTCAAAGCTGTATATGCGAGCATCATAGGTATCGGCATCGAATAAGGCGTAGCGCAAGGTGAAGGCAAATGGTTTCTCATCGGGCCTTACGACCACATCCTGGCTGATGAAGAAGCCTGTTTCAGGAGTTTCATCTTCAATGGAACGTTGCAGATAATAGATTCTGTTTCGAAGAGTTAACCAACTCATAGCCTGGTAGTTGAAGATGATTTGGTAATAATTGCGGACAATATTCACAACCTGGTTCAATGGCAGGTTTTCGTCGTTCAGGTTTTGCTGAGAGCCGATATGCCTGAAACGGGCTGTAATTTCGCCTTTTCTCCCCAGGCTGTAAATTGCTTGAAGCGAAAACTCTTTCCCCACCGAAGGTGCATCAACACGATACCGAAGCCAGTTGTAGCGGAAAAAATCGCTGTAGGCTGTAAGAGTCACTTTTTTGAATGGCGTGGCGTTTATACCAAAATACAACCCTTTTTCATTGCTGTTTTTCGATCCTTCACCAAAGGCAACGGCAAACTGGTTTGCATAATTTTTTTCGTAAGCTCTGTAAATCAGTGACATTGAAAGCCGTGGATCGGGCGAGAGTGATAATCCATTCACCGTAGCTGTTCCTGCATTGAGCTGTTTGGCGGTTTCACCAAAGAACACAAAGTGTTTGTATGAGTAATTATAGTCAATGCCCAAAAAGGTACTGCTTTTATCGTTGACTTCGAAGGAGTTATAAAGCGATTGCTGTGGCGAGAATGCGTGATTGAGCTGGGTATGATAACCCGTTAATCCCATTCTCAAACGCTGACCGTTGTATGCAATGTGGCTTCCTGCTACCTGCTGATTCACCGTGTTTTTATCGGCTATTTCGCTGGCTGTGCGGTGGTAGCCGGTTTCAATTATTGAAGTGAAGTAAGCTTCAGTTTCAAGCGCGGTGTCTGCAGGATAGAAATTGGCGTCAACATTCCGGTTTGAGTAGAAGCCTGTAATATCAAACGTTTTCAACGAAAGAGTTGCTGCAATCCCCCTGAAGTAGGAATACTCATTGGCTGAAGCATGAGGCCGCACTGCTGGTGCCCTCCTGCGCGAAGCTATAGCCGCGGGAGTCTTGTTAAATGCCAGTCCTGTCCAAAGAGTCAGTCCCTGGCCAAATTGCAGATGGTAATCGCCAATTGCCAGGTGTTTGAGCTTGCCGATGTCTTTCATGTAGTAATGAAAGGAATAGTAATCGAAACCTTTTTTCAGCGTATCGGATGTTGGAAAAAGTGTTTCACCGGCGTCCTTGTCAGCGACAAAACCAAGTTGCAGTTTATCCTTGTAACTAAATGTATATCTGAAGTATAACGCATCGGGGCTGCCAAGGTAGTACTTTGAAGGAAAGAGCTGTCTAAGGCTGTCGGGAACATCGGCAAAGCCAGCCTGTTGTTCAATTACCCGCTGATAGCGCAGCATCATATCGGAACCTCCGTATTTAAATGCTCTTTTAAGGCTGAATTTCTCTGATACCGGATCGGAAAGCGCAATATAGGGCAGCATTTGCATGATAAGCGATTCATTGAAGCCCTCAACTACCTGCAACTCGTAGATGCTGGCAAAGTTTCCGAATTTCTGATGGTAGCTTAAAAGATTGGCAATTTGCTGATCGTTAAGGAAAAATAGCTTGCGCAGTTCGTCTTCATTGTTGGAATTCAGGTTTACAGGACGGTTCGCCAGAATTTTAAGATCATCTGTCCATTCACTGAAATCGATTTCCGAATCGGTTTGTTCAGTCAGGAACTCGATGCGGTTTTCGAATGGGTCGCTGCCTGAAGGTTGCAATGTGTCGTTCTGCTGTCCGAAAAGCGATGGGAACATGCAAACAAATGAAATCAGCAGTGATGATTTCAGGAAGGAAATTTTCGTCATCCCTTTAAAAATTCCGGATGCTTGCAAAATGCTGAACATGGCTACCTGAAAGCATATTGAAGTGAAACCTGAGGAGAATATCCAAGAATTTCGTGTACAGTGGAGGAAATGTCGAAAGTGAGGTTTTTGATAACCAGTCCAAAACCGAAAGTATATTTGAATGGGTTTGTAGCGATGCCGATACGTGCATAACCTTTATTAAAAAACCTGTACTCGGTGCCGGCCAGGAATTGAACTGCCTGCTGTGAATTTTTATACACTTCGGCAGTCATAAGCAATGCTTCGGAAAAGGTATATGTGAAGCCTGCACGCATTACCGAAGCGATTCTTTCATCATAAAAACCTGATATTTTCGCGCTGAGCGGATTAAAAATATGTGCCCCGAAAGTCAGGTTGCCCGAAATCTTTGTCATCAAACCGAGTTCAAAAGTGGCAATTCCAGCTGAACCGTATTCCGGCCCAAGCCCTGTATGCAGGTAATCGAGTTGGAGGCCTGCTGCAAAACGGTTTCCGAATGCCCGGGCATAAGCAATCCCCGCATTTGTTTCGCTGTATGCAGCATCGCCGGTGTAAGTGATGTTGCCTCCAAATACGCCGTAACGTGTTGGTAATGTTACCATTGCTGATTGATATCCAAGCTCTTTGAGCATAAAATTATTTTCATAGAAAAAGCCGACTGCAGGCCGGTTGTAAAAAGCCATTCCCGCCTGGTTGTTATGAACACTCCAGTTGTCAGCCATCGAAACTGAAGCAGAACCCAATGCCGTAGCCCTTGCTCCGACAGGCCTCCAATGTTCACCGGCCATGACAAAACGGCATAATAATAGCACAGATATCAAAAATGTAAAATGTTTCATAACTCAATTTTTTCACTAATGTATGCAAAAAATGAAATTATTCTTCGGTATGCCGTAATTTTGACAGTAGGTTGATATACTTATTTATTTACAAATCCTTCCAGCCATGATCACTGCAGCTACATTCGATTATCTGAACCTGCTGAGCCGGAACAACAACCGGGAATGGTTTCAACAGAATAAGCCGTTGTACGAGAAAGTAAGAGGCGATTACGAAGCATTTGTCGCCGACCTCATCCCTGAGATTTCCATGATTGATCCTTCAATTGGAATGCCCGGTGTCAAAGATTGCGTTTTCAGGATTTATCGCGATGTGCGGTTTTCTCATGATAAATCGCCGTATAAAACTCAGTTTGGGGCATTTATCGGCAAGGGCGGGCGGAAAACTACCGGGGTAGGGTATTATATTCATGTTGAGCCGGGTAAAAGTTTTGCTGCCGGTGGTGTTTATCAGCCACAACCTGATGTTTTGAAACTCCTCCGAAGTGAAATTTATTTCAACAGTAAGGAATTTCGCACAATAATTTCTGAGCCCTCATTTGTGAAGATGTTTGAAAAGCTTGATGATTTCGACAAGATGAAACTTGCGCCCAAAGATTTTCCGGCTGATTTTCCTGATATTGACCTGCTTAAGTACAAGAGTTACATTGTGAGCCGCGAATTTACCGATGAAGAGGTAACTGACAACGGTTTCAGGCAGAAACTTATGACAACCTTCGGGGCTATGCTGCCATTTCATGAGTTTTTAAAGCGTGCAATGAGCAATGGATGATCAGTACTGACCAAGCATAAAACGAAAATCGCCCGTTGAGCGGGCGATTTTTATTATTAGTATGCCAGGCCTTATGAACTATGCGTCAATATTGGCATATTTGGCGTTTTTCTCGATAAACTCCCGCCTTGGCGGCACTTCATCGCCCATGAGCATGCTGAAAATACGGTCGGCTTCTGAACCGTTTTCAATGGTTACCTGGCGCAGGGTGCGGAATTCGGGGTTCATGGTTGTGGTCCACAACTGTTCGGCATTCATTTCACCAAGACCTTTATAACGTTGAATGTGAATCCCTTTCTCCGAACCATCTTTCGATATTTCAGCAACGATGGCCTGGCGTTGCTCTTCGGTCCAGCAATACTTTTCAACATTACCTTTTTTTATCAGGTAGAGTGGAGGAGTGGCAATATATACATAGCCGTTTTCGATGAGTTCCTTCATATACCTGAAAAAGAAAGTGAGTATGAGTGTGGCGATATGGCTTCCGTCAACATCGGCATCGGTCATGATGATGATCTTGTGATAGCGCAGTTTTTCAAGGTTCAGGGCTTTGGTATCATCCTCGGTACCTATGGTAACGCCAAGGGCGGTAAACATATTCCTGATTTCCTCACTGTCGAAAATTTTATGCTGCATCGCTTTTTCAACATTGAGGATTTTTCCGCGAAGCGGCAAAATTGCCTGGAATTTGCGATCACGGCCCTGCTTGGCAGTACCACCTGCCGAGTCGCCCTCAACGAGGTAGAGCTCGCACATAACAGGATCTCTTTCAGAACAATCGGCCAGCTTGCCTGGCAGACCTGAACCGGAGAGCACATTTTTTCGTTGCACCAGTTCACGTGCTTTGCGTGCAGCATGGCGGGCAGTAGCGGCCAGAATCACTTTGTTGACGATAAGCCGGGCTTCGCGCGGATGTTCTTCGAGGAAGTAGTTGAGCATTTCAGCCACCAACTGATCAACGGCGCCCATTACTTCGTTGTTGCCGAGTTTGGTTTTTGTCTGACCTTCGAATTGCGGCTCCATCACTTTCACCGAGATAATGGCAGTAAGGCCTTCACGGAAGTCATCACCCGAAATGTCGAATTTGATCTTATCGAGCATCCCCGATTTTTCGGCGTAGGTTTTTAAAGTGCGCGTAAGGGCACGGCGGAAGCCGGCAAGGTGTGTGCCGCCTTCGTGCGTGTTGATGTTGTTAACGTATGAATGTATGTTTTCGGAGAATGACGTGTTGTACTGCATGGCGAGTTCAACGGGAATATCATTCTTTTCACCTTCCATGTAGATTGGCTCAGGGATGAGCTTTTCGCGGGTTTCGTCGAGGTAGTTGATGAAATCGATGAGGCCGTTTTCGGAGTGGTATGATTCAGTGATTTCATTGCCTTCTTCATCTTTTCCGCGCTCATCAATAAGCGTAAGCCTTATGCCTTTGTTGAGGTAGGCCAGTTCGCGCAGGCGTGAGGAAAGGATGCCGAAATCGTATTCTTCGGTAATAAAGATGGTATTGTCGGGTTTAAAATGAACGCGTGTACCGGTAACTTCGGTTGTGCCGGTAACTTTAACGTCGGCAAGAGGCTTGCCTTTTGAATATTCCTGTTCGAAAATCTGTCCTTCGCGGTACACCGTAACCTTGAGCATATCCGAAAGGGCATTTACACAGGATACTCCTACGCCATGAAGACCGCCCGAAACTTTGTACGAGCCTTTGTCGAACTTACCGCCGGCATGAAGCACAGTCATTACCACTTCGAGTGCCGATTTTTGTTCCTTTTCGTGGAAACCGGTTGGGATACCGCGGCCATTATCGGTCACTGTGATGGAGTTATCAGTGTGTATAACAACTTCAATGGTGTCGCAGTAACCTGCAAGAGCTTCGTCAATTGAATTGTCAACTACTTCGTAAACAAGGTGGTGAAGGCCTTTAACACTTACATCGCCGATATACATGGCAGGTCGCTTGCGAACGGCTTCGAGGCCCTCGAGTACCTGAATGTTTTCTGCGGTGTAATTTCCATTTCCATTTCCATTTGATGAACCGTTTGGCCCTTTAGTTATTTCATTCATAATCAATAAGATGTAATCCAAGTTTAATTCAATGCAAAGGTACTCTTTTCCCGTAAGAAAACATAGTGAATGCTACCTCGGAAACAGGTTTTTTATTAACAATCCGGTGTAGTTTTTTAACTTACAGAGTTCAGATAATCAGCAAGTTATGAATAAGAATCCGAAGAAACGTAAAAATCACACTTTTTATTAGAAAATATATCAAAAAATGATGACATATGAGAATTTTATTAGGAAAATATCTTCGGGACTGGCATCGAAAAGTTCCTGCATATTGTTTCGGATGTCGAACAGGCTGTTCTCTTCAAATGCTGTTCGTCCCTGCGACCAGACGAGGTACAACGATGAGCCGGGTTTGTATTCCCAGCGTGCAACAAGGTTAGACCGGAACTGCATAAACCTGAAATCCGGTTCCCAAAACCAGTAATCTTCAGCCAAATCGCCGTTTTCATCAATTGAATAATAGAAATCATCGCTGTTTTGGCTGTAATATCGCCCGATTTCGTTAGCAGTAAATGCATGAAAGCGTTCGCTGTACTCATCATCCCGCGGGCTGGTAATATATTTGTAATTGCTGTATTTGCCTGAAAACAGGAAGGGTTGTCCCCAAAACTGGATGGAAAGATCGGAGGTCAGGCTCACGTTTACCCTGGCCGACAGGCTGAAGATTTTTCTGTCGAGTTTGGCCATAATATACCGGTCAGTGCCTGTTCCGGATGATATGGTCGTACTTTGCAGTTTATCAATGTATTGCAGATCGTCGAATCCTTCGGTGTAACCCGGGAAAAGGGAAAGTGAAATTGAATTATTGGGTTTGTATATTGCTCCGAAATTGATTGAATTGTTCCTGAAGTAGTTACCAAAACCATGGCTATGGCTCCAGCTCAGTTCGAATGATAGTTTCTTGCGGCTGTCGGTTTCAATATTCACGAAATTGTTAAATGTGCCGGGGAGCAAGACGGCGGGGCCACCCCGGAGCAATGTTTGCGCAATCACGCGGGGCTCGCTGTTGACCGAGGCATCAAGTTCCCAGTAATTCTTAAATTGAGTGCCTGCGTATATATTTCCGCCGTAATAAAGCCATTCGCCGCCAAAATTCCACCCGTTCCATTGGTTGAAGTTCATATTCAGGCGTTTGAAAATGCTGAAAGGCTTGTAAATATTGTAACCCAACCAGGCTACCTGCTGAATCTCGTCGCCACGGCGCATATACCCAATATCGTTAAAATCAAGCCCCGGCGAACGCATAGTAATCCATCCGCCATAATTCCAATGGCCTTGCCCGGATTTACCCCCGGTTATTGTAGCTCCAAAACCCGAAAGAGAGGTAAGCGAAGTATCCACTTTCATGTAATCCTGGTCAGGGCGTTGGTAATAATGTGCCGATGACTCCTGCAGACTTTTGATGCACTCCCTGGTTCCGTTGAGGTTGCTGAATACGCCTTTTATTGTTAGGTTGTAGGTTTTATTTTTCCAGTTACGCGTAAAATCAAAACCACCTGAATACGCGCTGTTGGGCAGGAATTCTAGATGACTGTCATTGATGATACGGTTTGTTGAGGTGAAAATTCCGCCGATCTGGGTTTCGCCTTTGTTGAAATCACGCTGCAGGCGCGCCACAGCGTAATTGGTAAGTGGTTCAACAATTGTGGTGCGGCGCTCACCGGCAAGGTCAACAGTGGCTTTAACATTTTGAGTTACCGATTCAATGATTCCCACCGAGAGGCCATTTGCTGTTTTTCCTGAAACTTTAAAAGAGCCGAGTATGTTGGTTGATGAAGGAATATCAGCATATTCTCCATCCTGAAGATTATCAAGCAGATCGTAATAATATTGTGGTTGCCTGCCAATACGTCGCGAATAAAAAAGCAGGTTACGGGTATCGTCGCCATCGCCTTGCGTCATGCTGAAATCAAATATGTTCTTTCCCTCGATGAAGAAAGGCCGTTTTTCAGGAAAATAGGTTTCAAATGCTGAAAGATTCACTTCAGATGGATCGGCTTCTACCTGGCCAAAGTCAGGATTCACAGTGAAGTTCAGTGTGAGATTATTGGTGAGCGCTATCTTGCCGTCGACTCCGGCTTTGGGAGCGAATTTTTTACCTGTTGCGAAGGGATTTCCTTCTTCCTTCTCCGAAAACTTTTCAGAGGCCATTACATATGGCAGAATCTCAATGTCACGTTTTGGCTTCAGCCCTTTGATGCCATTAAGTTCACCGAAAAGGCTTACAAAACCAGGAGCATTGCGCGCTATGGGTTGCCATAGCGACATTTCCTGCTTCCTGTAAATATAACGGAATATGTCAAGGCCCCAGGTTTGCTCATCTTTGGCCGAAAATCTGATTTGTGAAAGCGGTATCCTGAATTCGGCTGTCCATCCTGCAGCATCAATTGCCGATTTGGCATCGAAGATGGCATCCCAGGTACCGTCGTCGTTGCCGTCGTTAATGATCATCAGGTCAAATTTCACGCCTGCCGCGGTAACGCCAAAACCGAAACCGGTAAGTTTATCAGCATAGCTGTCGATGATTAATCCCACCCAATCGCCCTCCGAATTGTCGCGGCGCGCCAGCCTGTGTACGATTTCACCGGGCACTGAATCATAGGCTCTAACAGCAACATAAAGGTTGGTATTGTCGTATAATATCTTGAATTCAGTGAGTTGCGAGGGTTCAATGCCTTCAATCGGCTCGCGTTGTGTAAAATTCCCCTGCCATTCAACACCCTGCCACTCCTGGTCATGAATTATACCATCAATTATTGGAGCTGCAGCCTTGATCCGCGAAGTAGTGTACTTCCTCAGATTCTGCACCTGAGCACCGGCTGGTTTAGCATTCAAAAAATATGCAGCAAGAATGCCTGTTAGCAGAATAAGTCTGGAAAAGGGGAATACCATGAGCAGCAAACTGTTTGTGCAAGTACTACGTACAAGAGAGCTACTAAGTTACAAAAGTGGACAAACTGAGAACAGGCCTGATTCATATTTTACACGTTCTCAAGCGAATAATTATCCTTTCTTTCAACTTAAGCTAAAGTAAATCAATGAATTAAAATTGCTTTCAGAAAGAGAAACTTGCACCCCCGATAACATTGAATTTGTACGAAGGATAATTGTACCATAGCCAGTGGCGGGAGTTGGTGAAGTTGTTAAAATTGAGCCAAAACGACAGAGCCTTGTTAAACTGGTATTCAAAGCCCAGGCTGCCGTCGAACCAACCACTGATCTTAATTGCCGGGGCAACTGAACTCAGCAGCGGATTCTGATTTTCGAAAGCCCATGCTGGGCCATTGTAATCGGCCTGCAACCTAACAATGATCTTGTTTTGTATATTGTAACGGCCATTAAATCCAAAAACAAATTCCGGCTTGTACCATGGATGTTCCGAATACAACAGTTTGTAGTATTTATTGTAGTTTCCCGATACGGCAAGGCGCAGTTTGTCGGCTTTCACAAACTCGAGTTCTGCCATTATTTTCATAACGCTGATGTCGTCATATATAATGCCGAAAGTATTGTTCAGCTCCGAGTAAATGCCGGTGTAAAAGGGAAAGTTTTCAACTGTGGATGAAGAAATACTGCCGTTAAGGTTAAAACTCTTGCTGATGTTGCTGCTGAAACCGCCGTAAACCCTGAACTTTTCGTAGATGAAATTGTAAGCAGCTGTGCTGTCAGCAAAGGGGTTTTCGGCAACAATGTTTCGCAGGGTATTCCGGCTCATCGAGCCGTCGATGCCGGCAAATATCTGCAAGGCATTGGGAATGGCTTCGAGACTTGCCTCAACGAATGGGTATAGATGTCCTTTGGTAACCGTATCGCCCTGAACATAAACATTTAACCCTGCTTTGAAACTGTATTCATTGTATTTCATAGCCAGGAAAGGCTTGAGCAGAACAATAATGCTTTTCTGCTTATCCGGTAAGGCGTTTTGCTGGTTGTAAAACTGAAGATCGGCAACCATTCCGAGGGTTTGTTTTTCCTTGAGGTTAAAGAGGTCGAAGGCCTTGTTGGCCGAGGCGCCGAAATGTACATTGTGCTCCACGCTGCTGTATAGGTCGTCCATGTAGTAATAGCCGAGCGCAAATGTATGACTCAGCTTATTGTTGCCTGTGTAGGCGCTGTTCAGGTTTATATCGCCGCCGGCAAGAGAATAACGCTGTTTAAGATCGTCTTTTTTAATGTTTAGCCTATCGAGGGTAGTGTCGGCAACACCGTAATAGTGAACCACATCGCGATTGTAATAGGCTTTGCCACTGAGCACATGATTTTTAAGGTAGCGTTCGCCGTTTATTTCAACCAATTGATGCGCATTTGCCGGCGGCCCGAAATCCTTGATGGTTCCCGCTGATGACAGGTGTTTTGCATGTAAGCCGAACATACCTTTTTTCGAACGCAACGAAGCGGCATACAATTCACCGTAAAGAGTCGAATAATTACCGAATCCGCCACGCAAATAGTTGCGGTATAGTTTGCTAATGGGCTCGGCAACCAATTTTGCTGAAGGCAATGGTTCAATCTGCAATTGGATGGACGCCGGCCTGGGACTGATGTTGTAACTCATCGCAGGAACTGTGGTGCTGGTATCGGAATTCACCGGGTTCTGGCTGATTTTGAAAGCATCGGGTATCTCGGGTTTGTAGGTCGCAATTACCGTGATTTCTTCGTTGTATTTAGGTTGTTGCGCCATAAGCTTTGCCGGGGAAACGATGGCTGCAAATGCCATTGCCAAAAGGCAAACTGCTGCCTGATGCTGCTTATGAGTTGTTTTAATTCGGGGAACGATATACATGGCAGTTGTTTTCAAGAGGTTATTGTTCGATGGCAGGTGCTGTTTTCTCCGATTCGATGATGGCATTGAGTTTTTCGCGGGCAATAACCACCAAATCCTGACCTTCGTAATTATCAATGATACTTTGGAGCGTTTGCTTTGCCTGGAAATTGTTTTTCTTCTTCACATACACATCCGAGAGCAGGATGAATCCTTTAGCAACCCAGTAATCGTAAGATGAATAGTCCTCAGCCAGCGCGAAAAGAGTCTTTTCGGCCTGATCGAAAAGGGTCGCATCGTACTGCAACTGTGCGATCATAAACTTAGCCTCAGCACCTGCTTCGTTTTGCGAGAGTTTCGCCGTTTCTTCAAACTCTTTTCGGGCGAGTTCCGTATTGCTTAGGGCATAAGCCGACCGGGCCAGATACAGGTGTGCTTCTACCTGCAGGTTCTGCTGCAGGCCTTCCTGCTGCAATAATTTCTGGGCTGACTGAATGCAAAGTCCGTACTTGCCGAGAAGGTAATTGCATTGCATTTGCCCGGCAACAGCATCCATAACGTGAATTGGCTGTTCGGAGATTTCTTCGAGGCGGATGAAATTCTCGAGGGCATTAGCATAGTCTTTTCGGGTATACTGAATGCGTGCGGCTTTAAGCGCAGCAGTTGTGGTGTAAGCTGTTCGCTGGCTGTTCAGTACAAAAAGGTATCCTTTGAGTGCCTGATCGAATTTCTCCGAACGGTAGTCGCACTCGGCTTTGTAAAAATTGGCTTTTATGGCAAATGATCCTTCAGGGTAGCGGGCAAGGTACCTGTCGAGACTTTCGCCGGCTTTGCTGCAGTCGCCGTTCATGTATTGATTTTCAGCCGCAATAAAAGTAAGTGAGTCCTGTTCGCTTCGCGACACATCGGCTTGCGGAACTGACTTTGTAAAATCAACATACTCATCTACCTTGTTTTGGTCAACATAAATGCTGCGAATGCTTGCCAGCGCTTCTTTCGATTCGGGAGTTCCCGGATATTCCTTTACGACTCTTTTTAACGTGGCCAGCGCTTCACTGTCACGGTTCTGATTAAAGTAGATAAGACCTGTTTTAAGCAATGATTTTTTTACATAACTGCTTTTTGGGTAGTCTTTTACAACTTTTTCGAAGTAAGAGAGCGCTTCGCTGTTCTGATTGATGATGGTGTATGTATTGCCTGTTTCGTAATAGGCATCGTCGAAGTAAGTAGAGCGCGGGTAATCCTTAAGAAGTTTCTGCAGCCAGTTTATTTTTTGCTGCATCTCACCCTGAACGCCATACGAAGTGGCAACCTGGAAAGCAGCATAGTCGGCGTCGGGTACTTTTTGTGAAACAGCCTTTTGGTAATAGGTAATCGCTGTATTGTAATCTTTCTGCATAAAATAGCAATCGCCGAGCCTGAGGTTGGCATCGCCGCTTAGTTTGCTTTCTAACGGTTTGCCGCCCAGGTATTTCCTGAAACTTAAAGCGGCCTGTCCGTATTCGCCTTGCTTAAAGTAGCAATAACCCAGGTTATAGTTTGCAGTGTTGAAAAATGGCTGTGCCGATGCTCCTGCGCTTATGAGGAACCTGTTGTACAAACCTGTAGCCTCTTCCCATTGCCCGAGGCGATAATACGATTCGGCCATCCAGTACAAAGCTGCAGATTGCACCTGTTTGTCGCTGCTGGATTCCTGTGCCTGCCCGAATAAGCTGATGGCGCTGTTGTAATCGCTGTTGTTAAATTGTTCAACAGCACGGTAATACGATATCTTCTGGTAAGCAGCATCAAGCCTTGCATTGCGTTTCTTCACTTTTTGAAGCGATGCAAGAGCGTCCTTGTAATTGCGGGTTACCATATAAAGATCGGCTAAATACCCGTAAGCTTCGTCGAGGCGTTGCGATTGAGGATACGCGTTGATATAGTCTTGCAGGGCTTTTACCGCTTCATTATAAGGATTATACGACAGTTCAATGGAGAGCTTTGCATAATTAAAAAGCGCTTCTTCAGCCAACAACGGGTCAGCTTTGATTTTGTATGCCGACAGGAAAGCATTGTGAGCATAGCGCTTCTGACCGGTTTTCAGGTAACTGTCACCAAGGTGGTAGTAAGCATTTTGTGACAGAGAATCCTGCACAGTGGCAACCAGTTGGAAATATTTTACTGCTTTATTGAAATCGTTGTTTTTGTATGCAGTGAATGCGATTTCGTAATAGTCGTAACGTGAAGTGTTTACGGGACTACCGTTCAGGTATTTGTCGAAATATGTGGCAGCTTCCCTGAAATTCTCCTTATGATAAAAAGCATCAGCAGTAAGTCGGGCCATTTCGTTGTTCATTTTTGAATTGCCCTGTTTTTCGAGCAATGGAACCGCCCTGGCTATCAGTTCGTCGTATTTGCCCTGCATGGAGTAAATCTGCACGATATAATAGCTTATGACTTCCCTGAAAGTTTCGTCATTTTCAATCTTTTCGAAGTGTTTGAGTGCTGTTTCATAATTTTTCTCCTGGTAAGCGATACTGGCATAATAAAAAGTTGCCGGTACCATATACCGGTTTGGTTTATCCTTCACTTTCACCAGTTCTTCCTTAGCCTTGGCCAGGTTGTCGGTTTTATAGCACGAGTATCCCATTTTGAAATGGTACTCATCGGTTTGTTCATCGTTGAGTTCATATACATCAACCAGGGCAAACTTTAGCATGGCATTTCGATAGTCCTTGCTGTTAAAAAGCTGTTTGCCAAGCTCAAAAAAAGCATTATTCACCTGGGCATTTTCAGGGTATTTGGCAATAAATGCTTCAAGCCGGTCGGCTGCATCGGGATGATACAGATGCCCGGCACAAAGAGCGGCATAATACTGTGCTGAAGCGTTCAGGTTTTGGCTGCCGGTTGCCGCCAGCTTATCGAAAGCAGCAAGTGCCGAAGCATACTTTGCTTTAGTGAAAAGGTCAACCGCATCGTTGTATTCGGCTTGTGGAGTTTTATATACGCTGGTTTTTTGTGCAAAAACACATTGCACTGCAATCAAAGCAAGCGTTGTGATGATTAACAGGAAATGCTTGTTCATAAAGGATTTGTAGGATCAGAATTTAAAATTACTGCTTTAACAGCAGGCAATCGGAGGTGCTGCGAGCGATTTATCAACACGCCTCTGTTTAACAATTCTAACGTAAAATCGCCGGAGGTAGTATAAATTTAAAAATGTTGTGAACCGGCCCTGGGGAACCAGAAATTGTGCTCCCGTATCAAATTAATAGGCGATGCTTATTTTTCGGCTCACGATTTGACGGTTACCGTCGCTTACCTGCAGAATGTAAGTGCCTGTTTTATAGTTTGAAACATCAATGTACTCGGTTGACTGCGACATGTTTCGATTTGCTTCCATGAGCAAAGCCCCGTTGATGGAAAATAACCGCAACGTTAGCTTCAGGGGGTTGCTGTACGAGGTTTCGATGATAAGCCGTCGGGTTTCGCCATTTGCATAGATGCGTATATCATCGGGAAAGGTAATTCCATCAATACCCACGGGACCATAAATAAATGAAAGGTTATCTACCCACATTTTAGTATTGGTGTGTGTTTGGCCATCAGCAAGGTTGGTGTTGAGAAAAAGGATGTTCATCGTATCGGGATTTTCCCAGATGTGGTATTCGATGGGTATTTCGAAATAGGTCCAGTCGTTTATTGTACCACCTTTGTATGCATAGCCCAAACCTATAGTATCGCGGGCGCCGTTTTGCCATTTACTCAGTGCCCATCCGAAATAGCAGGTATCATTGTTTACCGGCTGGTATTTCAAATAGCCGGCAAGGCGGTTTGGCATTCCTGTAAAGGGATAACCGCCCCAGATGTTGAACGACATATTGATGATATCAGCTTCGAGGTTGGCTGTTGATAAAACTCCCGGCATCGAATAGGTGCCCACAAACGGTATAGTGGTGGTAACCACTTTAAGTTGAGCCGAGTAGCTGCCATCCTGCGGGTTTGCGCCGTCCCTGGTTACCGTGGTGAAGAATGGCTGATTGGTAGTGTGCCAGTTTACCGGCTCGCCACCTGACCATGTCTCGAAGCTTGCATTCGGAATATCCTGCGCAGTTATGGGTTGATAGCATAACAGGCAGAATGTTAAAAGAAAAACAAAGGAATAGCAGCTTTTCATTGAGGCATTTATTTAAATTCGGTATCAAAAGTAACAAAAATCCCCTGTTTCCAGGGGATCGGCAACTCAAAGGCAACGACCCTGTAAGCGGGATTCTGTACCGGAGGCAATTGTTGCCGTGCTACCGGTTTTTGTCATTTATCTGGGATTGCCGTCACCAGCAACCTCTAACGGCCCACCCCCCGGGTATCGGGCGAGCAGCCCTTTTCCGTCGGAGACGGACACCCGGTATATTTGGCCTTTCAACCCATAAGGTTTACCATCATGCCTGTCGCCAGGACATGTCGTGAGCTCTTACCTCGCGTTTTCACCCTTGTCCCGATGTTTCATCGGGACGGTTTATTTTCTGTGGCACTGTCTGTTTCCACGGTGTTCAGCCGCAGAACCTTCCCGTTAGGAAGTATGGCGCTCTGTGTTGTCCCGACTTTCCTCATCCGTCCCGATAGCTATCAGGACAGACGCGACAAAACGGGTCGTTGCTGCTGCAAAAGTACGAATTATCAGGGGATTAATGGTATGGAAGTCTTAGTGAATTGAGTTGCTTGCTTTATTTAAAAAGTCGGATACAATAGTTACTATAAAATGAATCAATAATGTCATGCGTTATACTTTGCTATTCATCATTTGTTAATTGACATTTATTATTTCCTACCTCAATATCGTCACCGTTCCTTTTATCGTTCTTTTCACGGTTCCCAGCAGGGTGATTTCATATACATCACAAACATAATAGTAAACCCCGTCACTGGCCGGCTGGTTGGTATTCAGGATTTTACCATCCCATTTTATGGCCGGGTCCTCGGTCTTAAATACAAGCCTGCCCCAGCGGTTATAAATCTCTAAGTTGATGCGTTCAACCGAGGTGTAAGGGAAAGGAACAAGATAATCGTTGTATGTGTCGCCGTTTGGAGTAAAGACATTGGGTATGGTATAACCGCGGCAGGTGTCGCTTTCGATGCAGAGGGTATCGCTCAGGGCACTTACATTTCCGATGGAATCAAATGCTGATACTGCATAACAGCCTGCAATTGTTGACAACGGTCCGTGGAGGAATGTAGTTGAATGGATACCAAAAACCGAGTCGATAACGGCAAGTGCTGTATCCTTTGGCGACTTATACCATATGTAGTATCCCGCAACATCCTGTCCGCATGGCAATTCAGGGTATATCCAGGTGAGAGCATTTGAAAAAGTACTGCAATCAGTGTTAAGTACCGGTACAGGCGGGCAAGGCGGCTCATTATCAACGGGTATGCCGCAGGCTTCCTGCGACCAGTTGATGAGCGGGTCGGTGATGCCATCGGTACCGTAGCTGCCGATGCTTTTTACCTTGTAACAGTATGTTTCTCCGTTGACCAGGTTCATATCAATGAAATAATTCTGATCGGTGTATCCAATGGAATCCCAGGCCAATGTGGTTTTATTCTGCCTGAAAACCACAAACTGGTTATTAATCCATGGAGTGTTGAGATTGAAATTGATACGCAGTTTCTCATCGCCGGGTGCAAAGGTGATAAATACCGAAGATGCCGCCTGCGATTCGCCGATAAGGAAACGTAATCCTGGTGTATCATTGTATGTGTCAACACGATAGCTTACAACATTATCACTGGTATTTAGCGGATTGTCGAAATAGATAGTATCGTTCAGCGATAATGCTGAATCAATAAGTACCGGGTTGCTCCAAGTGATGTCCGGAGATCTGTAAATGAGATATTTATATGGGCCTGGCGCCTGTTGCTGATCAATCTCTGTTGGCTTCGACCAGGCAAGATATACTTCGCCACTATTCACCGAAGTTTTATCAATGCTCACATTGGTGATGATGGCAACATCTTTTTTCAGGTGGGCACAAGCTTCATCTGATGCGATGCCTTCCGAACCATCAGGAAAAACGGCTGTAACGATATAACAGTAGTCAACTCCATGCACCAATCCTGAACCTCCGTCATTATCTGTATAACTTGTATTTCCCCACCCGTTTACTGACGCAATTTTGCGGTAACCGGTCGAAGCAGGAACACCTGTTTCGCAGTAGCCCGGTTGATAACCATAAAAACCATTCCGCCTGTAAATATTATAACTCACTGCATTCGTACACCGGTTAGGACTCCAGGCAATGGTGATGGAATTACCAAGAGGTAAAGCGCTCAGGTTCTCAGTTTTTGGCCCGATAACTCTGATGTTCAGTGTGTAAAGGTCGAATAGTGATACAGGACGGGCATCGTCGGCTGCTTTGATGTAAACCTGGTAAGCCGATTTTTTAATGTGGCTGCAGTCGGTACGCCATTGCAGCAGGGCAGTGGCTTCACCATAAAGGGTATCCTCCATCTGTTCAAAAACAGCAGGACTTATAGCAAGAACAAATGGCTGCCCTGTTGCCGTAAGGGTAATGTCATCAAAATCGCTGTCTGTAGCTTTAATGTTGTATGTAAGTGAATCGCCTGCAACCACGCAGGTATCCATCAATGATTCAATTTCAGGCGCTTCGTTGGTGCAGGCCAGCACCCTTATTTGCATATCGCGGGTCACATAGCCTATTCTCACGCCATTGCGCCACTCCTCAACAAGGAAAGCAAAGTTGTATTCGCCCTGCATGGTTGGTTTGTCCCACACAATATCCCCGGTTGCGTGGTTTATTGTAAAAGTGCTGGTATTGGCCTGGTCAACCTCATTTGGCATCTTAAAACCGGGAATAGGCTCGCCGCCCTCGCCCCTGCAAACCACAAACGAATATGAGAGGCTGTCGCCGTCGGGATCATATGCCCCGGCATTGTGCAGGTAAGGATGTCCAACACAAGCTTTGTCAACTGGCGGGAGAAGAAGCTGCGGCGAATTATTTGTGCCAACAAAAGGGTTTATAACTAATTGACTTTCAAGGAAAAACGGAACTTCAACTGAGTTGGGAATATTCATGATCCCGTCGTTCCGGTTGGGATCTTCGAGGGTGATAAGGTATGTTGCCGGGCCGGCATAAGTATGCTCTCCGATATAAATATTCTTCCTGATCGAATCAGAAGCAGGGCCAATTATCTCACCTATGTGATCCGACGGGTAACCTGCCGGCGTATAACCTGCCGGTCCGTTTGATCGCGGCAGGATGGATGAAGTGCCGTCGCCCCATAAAAGTTCAAGCTCATTGCGGTCGGCAAGGCTGTATGCTTGTGTATAGGTGATAATGGTTACTTCGTATTTGAGTTCGCTCAGCCTTTTATAGGTAATTTCACCCGCGCGCTGATGCGTGGCCCGGGCGCTTGAAAGTACCGATACAAACAATAAAGTAACTAATAACCGTTTGACCATGAATGTATTAAGTAAAAATTGCCTGTAATGAGTTCAGGAGAAACCGTTCTCAAAGGTACTAAAGATTATTTGCAGTTTACCGGCAGGAAATCTCTAAAATAAAACCACAAAAAGTAAACCAAATAGCAAAACACAGATATCGAAAATATTACAGCTAAAAATGAACGAATATTTTCAGCTCATCCAAAGCAGTTGTAAGAATCTTTAACTTTGCACTTGTGTCCGATAATTGATCCCTCATGTATTTGACTGACAATGAAAAGGAGAATAAGGAAATAGTCAAGCGATACCGTGGCTTGCTCAGAGCATGGAATTCGAACAAGGGAGTGCGCGATAAGAATAAGGTAAAAGAAGCTTTGCAGGTAGCCAGCGAGGCTCACCGGACAATGCGCAGGCTCAGCGGGGAACCATACATATATCATCCACTTGAAGTGGCGCGCATTGTTGCGGGCGAAATCGGCCTCGGTGAAACGGCCATCATATGCTCACTATTGCACGATGTTGTTGAAGACAACGAGAACTATACCATCGACCTGATCGGAGACAAGTTTGGTACAAAAGTGGCCTATATCGTTGACGGGCTTACCAAAATCAAGGA
>JAKLFM010000061.1 GCA_022711175.1 Bacteroidota bacterium
GAATAGCCGGCCATAGTCACAGAAGCCACGCTGGCACAAACAACCTGGTCGGGACCTGCATTGATGGTAGGCAGGGCGATTACATTTACTGTTACCGATTGCCCCGTAATGTTTTGTGTACAGCCATTGAAATCAATGACGCTTAAGAGGTTATACTGAAAGGTGCCGGCCGTACCTGTAGGATGATAAACTGTATATGTATTACCACCAATTGCTGTGGTGACATTGAGGGTTGCACCTCCATTTACATTATAATAAAAGGTATATGGAGAAGTGCCACTACTGGCAGTGAAGATAATCTCGGGAGAAGAGCCTCCAAGACATACTGTTGCATTATTAACGCTGATGGTGGCTGATGGCACACTGTTTACTGTAACCGAGATATTATCAGAGGCCGTACATGTATTATTATCAGTTACAGTATAAGTTAGAGTATATGTACCTGCCGCAGCTCCGCTGAAAACAGGGTTGACAATCGCTACATTTGAAAGATAGGCGGAGCCGGCTCCGGTCCATGCGTGTGTTGTATAGGTCCCACTGCCTCCTGTCGGATTTCCGTTAAGCGTGAGTGTTAAATTGGCACACAGGTATGCAGGGTCAGGTGAGATGGATGCGGTTGGTAGAGCATTTATAGTTAGCTGAACAGCATTTGAAGCCTTATAACAGGTTCCTCCAGTATTGCTTACTTCACAATAGTATTGATAGCCGTTCATGCTCATATTGGCAGTAAATGTTAATGTAGGAGATGTTGCTCCGCCTACATTCTGCCATGGGTCAGCTCCGTTATGGTATTTCCATTGATATGTATAAGGCGGTGTGCCTCCGCTTGCTGCAACAGTGAATGTAACAGTTGCACCATCACATACTGTTTGTGAAATAGGTTGGGTAGCAATATTTGGTGGAGATGTTGAACTGGTTGAAGAATGAGAACCTAGGTGAGAAAAATCATCTTGTGGGTATTGAGTCCATTGAGTAGCCAGTGTTGGGAAAGTACATGGGGGATTTACGGGATCGATAGTAATACCATTAACAATATTGCTGTTTCTCACGAGTGTGGAGTTATTCGTCTGTAAAACTCCTGATGTCCATGCTGTCCCTGGATCACAACCAATATTACCGAAAACATCAACATAGGCAGCTCCAAATAATAAGGCTACTGCGTCATCCCCATTGAACCAACCTGCTGATGGCGCAATCTGATTAGCTAATGCCAGTAGGGCAGCTGAAGCGTTACCGGGCACAACAACCCAAACATCATTATTAGCTAAATTGACATTGGATAATGCAACAGTATTTCCTGCGATAGTACTGCCATTGAAGTACATAGCAATTGAATATCCTGAGAGATTAACAGGTGCTCCTGTAAAATTCGCGATTTCGATTGCCTTGTTAAAAGAGGACCCTTCGACATATTCAGATATAAACAGGTTAGGAGCTAACACTGTGCATACATTGTTGGTAACGTTAAATGGTAGAGTACTGTTTCCAGTGCAGCTCGGATCTGTAATGCTGATAAGGCCTGTTGTTGCCCCGTTTGGCACCCTAACAGTCAATACAGTGTTTGTCTGTGAAATAATAGTTGCTGAAATGCCATTAAAATAAACACCGGTTGCTCCGGTAAAATTATTACCGTTTATCGTAACAATTGTACCAGGGGGGCCTGATGAAGGTACAAATGATGTTATGCTGATTGGACAAGGGATTGTTACTGTGATATCATCTATTGCTAGATGATGATCTAAATTATTGTCATTCAGGTCATCCCAACGTATCATTATTTCACTACCTACTGGTATATTGACACTGATAGTTACTGTAATTCCTTCGTTACGGTTTGGATCATCATTCCCATCAAGGACAACAGGAACCGTTGCACCAACAATTGGGCTTGGAAAAGTTGATGCTATTGCTGTCCACGTTCCAGCTATTAAACTGGTTACTGTCGCTGCAATTTGATAGCTGAGGTTAATTGACTGAGAGTTGGCATTGTTTTCTTTTCGCCATTCTTCACCTGTCCAAGTGATTGTCAAAGAATTTATAGGCGCCCCAGTATTGTTTGCTAATCTCCATCCCATATATCCACATGCAGTTCCAGCAGCTCCAGTGAAACCATTCGATGCTACAAACCCTAAAGCTCTGTCAGATAGCGGATTAACTCCTGCGACACCAAATGCATACAAACCAGCAGCTGTTGTTCCTCCAGTGTTTGCCCCGTAAGTTACAATTGCCGGAGTTGCATCAGTACTGGCATACCAACCTGATAAAGTTGCATTGTTTGTCCATGCACCGTTAGTTAATGTATTAAAATCCTGTGTATAAGAAGCTCCAGGTGTTGTTAGTGATACCTGCCCTAAAATACTGTTGACTCCAAATACCATTACGCTCGCCAACGCAAGTAAGGTGCGTAGAAGAATGCGATGCGTAACAACCCCCATAGAAAAATAAATTAATATTTACCGGCCATCACTCCGGTTTTTGTACTAATCAACAAATAATTGAGCCCCAGTTCTGTGGTCTAAGATAACACATTTCAGGGATATTTCCTTTCATCCCTGGTTGTTTTCTGCATTTCCGGCTTCACTTTCTTCCGGTCACCACGCGAAAGTCACGGTAAGCCCTGAGCACACGAGTCTGATTCCCCGGTTGTTTTCTACCGAATTAAGTGCCATCATGAATAGAGTATTGATAATTAAATAGTTAACGAGTAATTCGAGTATCTTTTTCTGGCTTCTCCATCCATTTTTGGGACAAGTAGTTTTGCCGGTTCCCAAATACGTAAAATGCTGGTTATCATTACAAATATTGCCTTCACACTACCGCTGCCACCACGCTCCCTACCGGCAATCTTGCCAACCCATTTTCAAGGAACACAATTACCTTAATTAATGGCCAAATTTACATTAAGTAATAGGGTAATTTAGTCTTTCATACCTTGTTTCGCAAAAAGATAATAACAATTCAAATCCATTCAATATGAAATATCCAAGAAATGGTTGACATTTGGTAGTAAAAAATTTAATGGCTGGATTATCAGGTATATAGATTCCAGGCACTAAAATGTTCATTCATATTCTCCGAAAATTAATTAACAAAAACAGGCGAGTTATTAACAAAGTAGTATACCCTTACGCCTAATTTACCCTTAAAACCCATGCTTTTTTTACTTCCGGAATCACCTTTATAATTGCTCAGCCAAACACGATAAAATTCTTTCGCAGCGGGGCTGTTTCCTTTTTCTCAGGTCAAACCCCAAAACAAACATCCGGCGAAAACCGCAACATATCAGCCGAAGCAAAAAACAGGTAAACATACGATGTGCCCTCAGCAACCTCAGGCAACATCACAGTGCCCTGCTGTGATTTCCGCGTAAGGCCGGTATCCCCGGGCGCAGTGAAGCTGTTACCGTTATAAACGACCATCATCAGCTTATCGCTGCCTTGCCAGGGATTCATCAGTGCATCGTTCGTCCAGCTTATTTCGAGCTGCCGCATCCCGGGCACGCTGTTTGCTTTGATGTTGAAGGGCAACGGCAAAATTCCGTCAGCGAAATGAAGCCGTGTGTAATCGGCCAGTTCACCGCCTGATCCAAAAGCCGGCATGTTGGCTTTCAGGAATTTGGCGTAACCACTGGCAGGGCCGGGAACCATTTTCCAGATTGGCCTGATGACGGTGGTTCGAAACTGCCTGCAAAATGCACTCACCATCCTGAACCGCTCCCGATGCATCTTTTGCTTCACTGTCCACGACGATTTCGAATAATCGGGCGCCATCCTTACATACGTCTTGCCATTGCGCTGTACAAAGACCAATTGTTCTAATTTGCCTGAAATGCCGGTTCCAATGCCGCCTGTTATTCGAGCCATATTAATTCAAGGGTTAAGGTATATTAAAGTTAAATAATTATTAAAGCAAAAGTAATTATTTAGTAATAATTAATACAGAAAATTTATAGAAATAATACGGAATAAATACAGAATAAATACAGAAGATATAGGTTTACTATTGCTTTTCTGCATTTCATGGATTGTTCGTCAATGGGAAAATCGGAAAAAGCGGAAGTTGGAATAAGTTGCTCCCAATGCCGGAGCCGGAATTATTTTTGTGGCGCTTCCCGATATAGATAAATGATGAACCAGCAACGACTTCTGCCGGTATCGGATGTCATACCGGCGCTATCATGATCAAGGCTGGTTGCAGCTATATCCCGAGCGAGTTAATGTAGGCCTGATTAACGCTGGCACCCATCTTTTGCGCTTTCAGCGCATCAGCCCTTGCCTCGGCTTTACGGCCAAGCTGACTGTAAACTATAGAACGGTTCAGGAAGAAGGCGCCTTTCTCCTCCATACCAATCGCTTTATTCAGGATTTCAAGCGCCTGGCCGAACCGGTTCTCACGCATATGCGAAATGGCAATCGAATTCAGCAGGTCAGCCGATTGCTTGTGATTCACCTCCATCTGCTTGTAAAAATCGGCGATGGCTTTTTCATGCTGATTGGTATTCTGGTAAAAAACGCCCCGGTTGGCATAGCCGTTTACCGAGTTCGGATCCAATGTGAGTGCTTTGTTGAGGTCACGCAGCGCAAGATCGTACTTTCCCAGCGCTCCATAGGCCGAACCGCGGTTTTCAATGGCCTTTTGCATGGTGCTGTCAATAGCGAGGCATGCATTGTAATCCTGTATGGCACGTATAAAATCCTGCCGGTCGAAATAAATGTTTCCACGGTTGATGAGCGCCTCTTTTTCGGCTTTGTTCATGCCGATGGCTTTGTTATACATTTCAAGCGCCTGCTCATATTTTTTTTCCTGCTTAAACAGTAAGCCACGGTTGGTGTAAGCCCGGCTGCTGGGAGCGGTTTTAATTGCCTTTTCCCAGAGCGAAGCGCTGCTCTGCCAGGTAATCGCCTGCCTGTAGGTGATGACAGATAAAAGGATTGTAATGAGGATAAGCAGTCCTGTCCATAGTATTGCTGGTTTCCCCTGGTTATTATCCACTGACTTCTGAAAGTAGTATGCCGGTATCATAAATGCCCCGATAACAGGCAGGTAGGCATACCTGTCGGCAATCACAGCGCTGCCTACAGGCAGAAATTGCAGTACCAGCAACAGGTTGATGATGTAGAAGAGTATTGCGAAGGCAACAAGCCTGGCATTACGAAAAGTCATAATGAACGCAGCAATAAGGGCGATACTGATGAGCGGTGAGATGTAGTATGCTGCGGGCAAAGGCTCATTGAGTGCAGGAAAGGGATAAAAAGTGCACAAGTTCAGTGGCCAGATGCTTTTTACTAAGTACATCATGATCCCATAGGTGCCAAAGAAAAAGCGGGAAAGCAGCGGGAAGATGCTCGCATCACTCACAGCCCCCTGCTGCTGCTGGGCAATGAGTGTAAGACTACCCATTGCTGCCGAAAGCAAAACGAAAGGTATCTTTTCGAGCCATGTGCGCGATGACTTAAGTTTTCCGAAATAGAAATCTATGGCCAGCAAAACAAGCGGGAATACCACAGCCGCGGGTTTCGACAGCAGCGAAAGGATGAAGAGGCCGATTACAGCCAGGTAGCTGCCGGCCTTGCCGTTTTCGGCATACCTTATATATATATGTAATCCTGCCAGGAAAAAGAAGGAATAAAGGACATCCTTCCGTTCCGATACCCAGGCCACCGACTCAACATGCAAAGGGTGGACGGCAAACAGCAGTGCCGTGACAAAGGCAAGCCATGGCTTATTGCCTGTGAGCCTGCGGACAAACATGAAAACCAGCAGGACATTGAACAGATGTAGAAGCAGGTTAACTACATGGTAGGAGCGGGGATTGTCGCCTGAAATAGCATAATTCATTGCCAGCGACAACATGGTAAGGGGATGATAGTTGCCCTGAACCGGTTTGGTTAGTATATCGCTGATGTTTTTAAAGCTGGTGATTGTATAATTTTTTACTACGTAATCATCGTCGTCCCAGTTTACAAACCCGGCTTTGAAAACCGGCAGGTACACCATAACTGCCAGGATGATGCACAAAAACGGCATCCAGGTGTAATTGCCTTTTGGCACGTGTTCCTTTGGTTTTGCCTGTGTGGCCGGTGCCGTTATTTTACCGGGTTTACCCTGAATACGTTTGTTGCCCATTGATTTGATGTGTGATGGAATTGTGTCTCAAAAATAGCAGATTATGAAGAAAGGCGGCTTAAATAATTAGTTTGTCATTCGGCGCCACGCTTGCTCAGTATTTGGCTCAGGGCAGAATGCTTTGTGTGACGAATCATCAGGTCGAACAACAAATTATAAGCTTGAGGAAGGGCATTGAGACCCCGCGCTGCACATCTCGACTCCGCTCGATGTGACCAGGCTACTCCGCTCGATGTGACTTCTCGTCAGGTAGAGCTTGTCGAGACCCCACGCTGCACATCTCGACTGCGCTCGATGTGACCAGGCCTTCCCACCACCCCATCTTCTCACACTGCACCCTCCGGCACCCGGCACCCGGCACTTTAAACTTTAAACATCAAACTTCAAGCATGCCCTCCGGCACCCAGCACTTGGAACACGGCACGAACAATCTACAATTGATCGCGATCCCGATAGCTATCGGGACTAGCGGAAAGCCAATCTCGAATCTAAAACCATCCCGCTTTGCTGGACAGTCGTGGGTTATTCTTTCTTTAACCACATAGTCACAACTTGTCCCGCCCAGCGGGATAGTCACATGAGGAATCACATAGGTTTTTTCTGTGTGACTTTCTATCCCGCCTTTGGCGGGACAAGTAGTGCCCTACTGTGTCTATGTGTTATTACTTTTTTTAAACCATCCCGCTTTTCGGGACTGGCGACGGCTTAACTTGTCCCGACCATCGGGATAGACACAACTTGTCCCGCCCAGCGGGATAGACTCATAGAAATCACATAGTTAACTTCAATGCAAAGCCTCCGGAACCCGGCACCCGGCACCCGGAACTTAAAACTTAAAACTTTAAACTTTAAACATCAAACTTCAAACATGCCCTCCGGCACCCGGCACTTTTCCCACTGATTCCAGCGAAAGGGGAAATAAACACTTATCGGCAAATAGCTAAAGACCTGAAACAGCAGCGATCGCAAAAAGCGGAATGTTGGTAAGCCATCCATCCTGCCGGTACGCCGACATCGAAGTCCTGACTGATATTGCCGGATTATACTTATCGTGGAACAATCTGAGGCTCTTGGCATGAAGGTTTTCTTCCGCTTTTACTTCAACTGGTATGATCATGGATGATGTTTGTACGAGGAAATCGATTTCTGCGGTCGCTCTTTCGGCGGACCAATAGTGAACCGAGAGTCGTTTATCAGTGACAAGTTGCTGTAGAACAAATTGTTCAGTCAATGAGCCTTTGAACTCTTCAAAAACTTTATCACCATTAAGAATAATCTTCATATCGAGGTTGCCCATAGCACCGAGCAATCCAACATCAAGAAGGAATAATTTAAAGGAATGATAATCTTCGTACGCCTTTAACGGGAAGGCCGGTTTACTAACCCTTGTCACTTTATGAACAAGTCCGCAATCAGCCAGCCAGCCAAGAGCAAGTTCAAATTCTTTTGCCCTGGCACCTGTTCTGATCAGACCATACATAAATTTCCGGTTCTCTCGGGCAAGCTGTGCCGGAATTGAACTCCATAACATTCTTAGCCTTGGAACGATTTCATGCGGAGCATGCTTCGAAAAATCCTGTTCAAAGGCGTCGAGGATGCGCTGCTGAATTTTACGAACTTCGGCTGTATCGTTATTTTCGGTAAACGCAAGCACAGCTTCGGGCATGCCGCCGGTGAAATAGTAATACCTTAAATACTGAATATACTTGTGTCTGAATGTATTGATCACCTGCCAATCCGGATTTTCGAGTAGCTGTGCCAACGCTGATTGGCCATTTGCTTCAAGGAACTCTATGAAATCCATCGGGTATAGGTCAAGAAACTCCACCTTCCCGACAGGAAATGAAGAACCCGGATGCATTGCCAATCCCAGTAACGAACCTGCGGCCACGATATGGAAATCTTCTGCTGCCTCATCAAAATATTTTAAAGCGGTAAGGCCACCCTCTGCCTCCTGCAGTTCATCAAAGATGATCAAAGTGCCGGGCGCTTCCGGGTTAATACCTGTTTCGATCTGAAGAATTCTGAGGATACGGTCAATATCAATGTCATCGGCAAACAGGTTTCGTAAATGCCTGTTAGTTTCAAAATTCACATAGAGAACTTGGTTGTATTGTGTTCTGCCAAATTCACGCAACAACCAGGTTTTGCCAACCTGCCGTGCACCACGCAGTATCAGAGGCTTGCGGTGTTGGCTGTTTTTCCACTCGGCAAGGCTATTGAGCAGGGATCTTTTCATGGGACAAAGTTAAAATGACAAAATTATGTTTGATTTAATGTGCAAATATACATAAAAACAAATGAAATAATGTAATAAAATACATTAATGCAAACTAATTTAACAATCCTGATGACAATTAGCGTGTAACATTTTACATCCCTGATCGTTGCGAGAGTAAATGCCAGAGACTCCCGCATTGCACTCGCATACAGGAAACTGAAGTCTGGAAACGGAAGTCTTGAAACTACTCCTTACTCATCCCGATAGCTATCGGCACTCCATACTCAAATCTCGACTTTGAAATCTCAAACCATCCCGCTTTGCGGGACAGGCGGCGACTCATAGTTACAACTTGTCCCGTAATGCGGGATAGAAATCACATAGTTAACTTCGATGCAAAGCCTCCGGTACCCGGCACCCGGCACCCGAAACTTTAAACTTTAAACATCAAACATCAAACATCAAACATCAAACATACCCTCCGGCACCCGGCATCCGAAACTTGAAACTTTAAACATCAAACATCAACAATCAACTTCTTACGCAATTATCCAAACACTCAACCCGATTCACGCGATTTCCATGATTGATATTTTTATATCCTTTTCCTTGTTTTTGGAGTATATTTGCATTGAATAATCAGGATAAATAAAAACATTACTTTAAATATACATGTATTTACGTAAACAAAATTTCGACGGCAAAGGCAATGAAAGCGCCTTTTTGTGGGGTGCAAGGCAGACTGGCAAAAGCACGTTGCTGAAAGCACTATACCCCGAAAGTATTTACTTCGACCTGTTGCTGTCATCAGAATTTGAACGTTTTCAGCGAAACCCGGGACTATTGCGACAGATCAGCGGACTGGCCGAAAGCCCGATGCCGGTAATCATTGATGAAATACAGCGTATCCCGCAGTTGTTGCACGAGGTGCAATGGCTGATGGTGAACAGGAACACACGTTTCATACTTAGCGGTTCAAGTCCGAGGAAAATACTGCGCAGTGGCGGTAACCTGCTGGGCGGCAGGGCACTGCGTTACGAGCTCTACCCGCTTATCTATAAAGAAATTCCGGATTTTGACCTGCTAAAAGCCCTTAACAACGGCTTGCTGCCGCGGCATTACATGTCGGCCAACCCTGCCAAACTTTTGTCGGCATATATCGGCAGTTACCTCAGAGACGAAATTATGGCCGAAGCCCGCATCAGGAATATCACTTCGTTTTCACGCTTTCTCGAGGCAGCCGCCTTCTCGAACGGGGAAGCAGTGAATTTTACGAACATTGCCGCCGATTGCGGAGTAAGCTCTCCCACGGTACGCGAATACTTCCAGATACTCGACGACACCCTGACCGGACGGTTCCTGCCTTCTTTTCAGCATAAACCAAAACGCAGGGTTATACTGTCGCCAAAATTTTACTTTTTCGACATCGGTATTGCCAATTTCCTGCTGAAAAGAGGTGGGATAGAACCCGGCAGCGAACCTTTCGGGAAGGCATTCGAGCATTTTATTTACCACGAAATTTTTGCCCACAGCAACTATTCGGGGCTTAACTATCCGATAAGTTACTGGCGTACCGCTTCGCAGATAGAGGTGGACTTTATTCTCGGGGAGGGCGAAGTGGCCATCGAAGTGAAATCCACGACGCTGGCCAACGAAAGGCATCTGAAGGGATTGCGCAGTTTTGCCGGCGAATACAGCCCGCGAAAGCTCATCCTTGTAAGTTGCGATCCTTACGAGCGGCAGATTGGAGACGTAACGGTACTTCCATGGAATATTTTCATTGAAAAGCTCTGGGCCGGCGAAATCGTTTCCTGAGAATTGGCAGGAACCTTCGGGTAAACCTGAAACCACTAAGCGCACTAAGAAGCACTAAGGAAAAGGCAACACGGAAATAGCCGGGGGAAATCTCAAATCTAAAATTCTGGCATAGATAAACTTGAAACTTCAAACATTTAACTTGAAACATCAACCCCACCCCGACATTTTTACATCGGAATATCAGGCATTTTTAAGAAAACCAACCGGCATAAACAATAAATTTCACATTTTGCGTAACGCATTTTGCAGAAAAAGGATTTTACCGCTTAGTTCTCTTCTGCACATATACAAAATAAAATATCACCCCTGATATAATTATGTATAAAATACATTATCTTTGTCATACATAATTAATAAACAAACCATGTTTATCAACAGGGAGAAAGAAATTCAACGCTTGCAGCTTGCGCTTTCAGGGTCTCAGCCACAAACCATAGTGGTTTATGGACGCAGGCGCTGTGGAAAATCAACGCTCCTGAGAAAAGTGCTTCCTGCTGATGCAGTTTATTTCGCAGCCGACCTTAGAGAAAAAGCACTTCAGATTGCAGCCCTGGCAAAAGAGATTGATGTTTTGATCCCTGGTTTTGCTTTGCCGGTTTACCCCGACTGGGAAACACTATTCAGTTCGTTTAACCTGGCATTGCGGTATCAAACCACTTTGTGTATTGATGAGTTCCCTTACCTTGTAAAAAATAGTCCGGAATTACCCTCTGTAATTCAGAAGTTCATCGATACAACACCGCAACGTTCATTTCACCTTATCCTCTGCGGATCATCACAACAGATGATGTACGGTTTAGCGCTCGACAATAACTCCCCGCTCTATGGCCGTTGCAGCGAGATCATGCGCATAAGGCCAATGAAAGTATCGCATATGGCAGAATACCTGCAACTTACACCTGAACAAGCGGTTGAGGAATACGGGGTTTGGGGGGGAGTACCACGCTATTGGGAAATAAGGAAGTCTTCTTCGGGATTCGACGAAGCGCTCAGGTATCATGTGCTCGATCAGTATGGTCTGTTATACGAAGAGCCTGAGAGAATTTTTAATGATGAGATGCGTACTTCGGTGCAGGCTTTTTCACTGCTTAGCCTGATTGGCACCGGCAGCCACCGCCTTTCGGAGATTGCTGCACGCATGGGCAAACCCGCAACACAGTTGTCACGCCTGCTGGCATTTCTGACGGACCTCGATTATATCCGCCGCGAAATCCCTTACGGCGAAACCATCAGGTCAACAAAGAAAAGCCTTTATAAAATCAACGATCCGTTTCTTGGTTTTTATTTCCGTTTCCTGGTGACTAATAAAAGCAGGCTTGAGTTTGGACTGGTGGATGAAGTGCTTGCCGGCATTAAAAACAACTTCGACCAGTATATCTCGGGCGTTTGGGAAGAATTGTGCCGTAATTCGGTCCCTTTGCTCACTATAGGCGGAAAACGTTTTAATCCCGCTGCCAGGTGGTGGGGAACAACAGCCGGTAATAAGCAAACGGAGATAGATATTATAGCTGAGTCGGTGGATAAGAGTGCTTTGCTGGTAGCTGAAGTTAAATGGACCAGGTCTATGAATGTCGAAGTAATAGCGGCTGAACTTCAGGCCAAATGCGAAGACTTGTCAACAGTTCTTCCGGGGTTCCATTCCAAAGAGATCATCAAGGCTGTTTTCACCAGGGTAAAGCCCGCTGATGGTTACCCGGGAATTTTTATCTTCTCCCCCGAAGACCTGGTGCCTTAAATGCCTGGCTCATTGCAGCTGACAACAGGAACTGAACGCCCGAACCTGGAACACGGCACGAACGATCTCCAATCTGATCCCGATCGCTATCGGGACTAGCGGAAAGCCATTCTCGAATCTAAAACCATCCCGCTTTGCTGGACAGTCGTGGGTTATTCTTTCTTTAACCACATAGTCACAA
This sequence comes from Bacteroidota bacterium, assembly GCA_022711175.1. Taxonomy (GTDB): domain Bacteria; phylum Bacteroidota; class Bacteroidia; order Bacteroidales; family UBA4417; genus UBA4417. The sequence continues at coordinate 12,082 of JAKLFM010000061.1, forward strand.
CTTGTCCCACCCAGCGGGATAGACTCATAGAAATCAAATAGTTAACTTCGATGCACAGCCTCCGGCACCCGGCACTTTAAACATTAAACCTGAAACTTCAAACATGCCCTCCGTAACCCGGCACCCGAAACTTGAAACTTGAAACTTCAAACATTATTTTTCTATTAACATCCCCAATTTCTTATTAACAAAATACCAATACATATACAAAATTGACTATCTTGCACCCAAATTCCAAAATCCGCACAAACCATACACCTATGAGCGACATATCTACCCTTCCATCAGCCTCCCGCAGCAGGCTCCGCCAATTCTTTATCCTTGCTCCTTTATCCCTTATTCTTCTCCTTGAGGGAACAAAGGGGTGGGGGCAATTGTCTATTACAAACGTGAATACTGCAGTTACCCAGGATTTCAATGGATTAGCTAATTCCGGGAGTGCAAATTCACAATCTGGTGCTCCATTTACTGCTGGTTGGTCATTCTTAGAAAGTGGATCCAATGCAAACCTCACATATGCTGCTGGTACGGGCTCCGACAATAGTGGCAATACATATAGCTTTGGTGTTGCAGGTGTCAATCCGTTAACAGACAGGACATTTGGTATGTTACAGTCAGGAAGCCTTACATCTAGACTGGGATTTAAGTTTACCAACAACACAGGTTATACGATTACCTCATTAAAAATTGGATATACTGGTGAAGTATGGAGACTTGCTACTGCTGCAGATAATCTGGCTTTTTCATATCAAGCTGGTAATGTAGCCTTGGATGCTGGTTCGTGGACGACAGTTTCCGGGTTAGCTTTTACCACACCGGCAACGGGAAGCGCCGCAGCTGTTGATGGTAATGCAAGTGGATACAGAACAGTCATCTCTCCTGTTACGATTACAGGCTTGAGTATTGCAAATGGTAGTACTTATACGCTTAGATGGGTAGACGGCACAGGTAGTTCATCTGCAGGGATGGGTATTGATGATTTTTCAATTACATTGCAAGTTCCTATGATAAACGCTCCGAATCCAAATTCACTGAGCGATTTTGTGACTACGACTGGTACTCCTTCAGATCCACAGACCTTTACAATAAGTGCTAATGGATTAACATCTAACTTAGTAATAACAGCACCAGAAAATTTTGAATTGAGAGAAAGTGGCGTTGGTAATTATGCATCTTCGATTTCATTTGCACCTTCGTCTGGTGCAGTAAGTACAAAAACAATTCAAGTGAGGATTGCGGCATCGGCAAGCGTTGGTGCAGTCTCAGGTAATGTTGTTTGTTCTTCTGATGGAGCTGCGAATCAGAATGTTGCAGTTAGTGGGACTGTAAATGCTGCCGGTACGCCTGTACTTGTAGTGACAGGTACAACAACATTTGGGACGCATTGCACAAATGCGCCGGGTACTACACAATCTTTTACCATTACCAATACTGGCACAGAAGCATCCAATGTAGTTGTCAGCTCTGACAATAGTCAATTTGTAGTAAGTAATTTATCTTCTACCAGCATTTCGGCTGGGGGTACAGCGACGTACGACGTCACATTTACGCCTTCAGCAGCAGGGGCGCAATCAGCTACAATAAGTGTGTATTATAATACAAGTACTTTAGCAACTACAAGTTCCCTTACTGGCACAGGTGTAGAGCCTGTTTCACAGGCAGTGACAACAAATGCGGCATCAAATGTTGTAAATACGACTGCAACGCTCAACGGGAACCTGACCACACTGGGAGTTTGCCCTCCCACGAATGAAAAAGGATTTGTTTATTCAAAAACTTCCGAAAACAGCAATCCTCTGGTAGGTGGAACGGATGTTACTAAAACTACAGTTTCCGGGCAATCAACAGGTGCATATCTTCTAAACCTGACCGGACTTTCAACATCGACAGGCTATTCATTCAAAGCCTATGCTTACGATGGGACAAGTTATACCTATGGAGATTTAGCGACATTTACGACTAAAGCTACTGCAGATCACCTTGGATTTGGTATTTCTCCTCCTGCTGCAGGTAATGTTGGGGTTAACCTGACCTCGTTCACAGTAGAAGCCTTAAGAGCAGATAATTCATTAGATGTAGAATACACTGGAGTGATCACTCTTGTTAAAGTCAACGGATCTGGTAATCTTGCAGGAACCTTTAGTTTGTCTTCATTAGCTGGTGTTGCGACTTTTGATGCGGTTCAATTTGATGAAGCAAGTACATATACAATTAAAGGAACTGCTAGCGGGTTAGTAGAAACTCCAATAAGTGGAGAAATTGTAATAACACTTCAACCAGTAAGCATTTTTGCAAATCCTATAACAGGCTCTTCACCAGGCAATTCAAATCCTTACACGACCAATCAGACATTTAATGCAAATATAAGTGTCAGTGGAATAGGAAGAGGCACTGGAGTAACAGGTGCCACTGGAAATGATCGATATAATACCACAGGGTGGACAACAACAACTTCCATCGATGTGAACGATTATTTTGAATTTATTTTAACTCCGAACCTGGGTTATAAGATCAATTTTGATAACTTAAATTTTACCTTCCAACGTTCAAATTCCGGTCCCTCTGTTTTCAAAGTAAGAACAAGTCTTGACGCTTTTAACTCTGATCTTGGTACATTTAATAATACAGGAGACAATAGTCCATCCAATGTTACGCTCCAATTGACTGGTGCTCAGTTCGATGATATTACCTCTGCTATTACTTTCAGGATTTATGCACATACTGCAGCATCATCGACTGCAACTGCTAGTATTAATGACTTCATTTTTTACGGCAATGTCTCTTGCGTGCAGCCTATTGCTTATTCTGTATCTGGTGGGGGTGCTTATTGTTCAGGAGGAACAGGTGTTGAAGTTGGGTTATCAAGTTCTCAGATTGGAGTAAGTTATCAATTAAAATTAGACGGTACTAATACAGGATTACCTGTTGTTGGCACAGGATTGGCTATTTCTTTTGGAAATCAGACTGTGCCAGGTACATATACTGTTGTCGGAAGTAATACTAATGGAAGCTGTAATTATACTGCAAACATGACAGGGTATACTACCGTCATTGTTAATCCATTACCTGTTGCACCGACTTCAGCCAGTGTTGATGTTAATAACTTCTGCGCCAACGCAGGCGGAAATATTGAACTTACAGCAGTCGGCGGTTCGGGCACCACCCTTACATGGTATGCAGGGGGTTGCGGTAACGGCTCAGCTATTGGTACTGGCACTCCTTTAGTCATCTCTAAACCCACTGTTTCAACTACCTATTATGCAAGATGGGAAACTGCAAGCTGCGGGAACTCAACATGCGCCATCGTTGAAGTAACAGTAAATCAACCTGTTACTCCTTCGGTAACAATAGCTGCCGATCCTGGTACAACTGTTTACAACGGCACCAGTGTAACATTCAATCCCACACCCACAAATGGCGGCACTCCAACCTACCAATGGTACAAAAACAACACTCCGGTTTCAACAAACAATACATACACTTATATACCTACTGACGGTGATGAAGTATATGCCGTGATGACAAGCAGCTTAAACTGTGTAACAAGTGCCACAGCCACATCCAATGTTATTACAATGGATGTTACCTCCGAAATAACCTGGACGGGAGCTGTTAGTAGCGTTTGGAATAACCCCGGCAACTGGAATCCAAACCAGGTTCCTGATTACGCTCATGCGCACATCCCTTTAGTAACCAATCAACCTCACATTTCTAATAGTGGCAATATCCCTAACTCAATTACCCTGGATGCCGGAGCGGTTCTGACTATTGAAGATGGCGGTACACTTACACTTAACACGGGTACCATTACAAAGGATAATACGACATCAGATAACCTGGTGGTCAAGTCAGGTGGTTTGTTACGGCACTCTTATGGTAGTACAAATGCAAGAATTGAACGCGTTATAACACCGGGACATTGGCACAATATTTCTTCACCGGTTGTCGGTGCAAAATCAGGTGTTTTTGAATCCTATTTCCTTATGGATTTTACAACAAACGGCAGCATTTACAATTATATTACCGAAACTGATCGAATACTTAACCCAATGCAGGGCTATTCAGTGTATGTGGATGGATCATCCAATTTCACTGCAGTATTTTCCGGCTTTACTCATTATAGTTCAGATTTCTGGTATGATGTGGATGTCTCAAATGCCGGCGATAAATGGAATCTCGTTGGTAATCCCTTCCCCTGGCCTATCTATTGGAACTTACCTTCTGCCTGGGATAAGACAAACGTAGATAATGCTATTTACATTGAAAACGGGGGTCTTTGGGCTTCTTATGTTGATAATATTGGAACTAATGGTGGTACCGGGAGTATTTCGTCCTGCCAGGGTTTCTTTGTGCATGCCACCGGAACCGGTCCGTTTTCGGTTCACGCTGATGCTCAAACCGGTACCAATGGTTTCCTTAAAGATGGAGATGAAATAGTACCTGATATGGTTCGGCTCGAAGTTTCCGGTAATGGCTTTAAAGATGAAGCTGTTGTAAGGCTCAAGCCGGAAGCTACCACAGAATTCGATGGAAATTTTGATGCATTCAAGTTGTACGGTAGCGAAGAAAAGGCACCTCAGCTTTACAGCCTGGGTACAGTGCCGTTGGCAATCAACTCTATACCCGAGGCCGTGCCGGTACCGGTTGGTGTTAAGGCAAGCATGAGTGGCAGCTATACTATTGCTGCCACCGAAATCAACGACCTTACCAATGTGAAGCTCGAAGATACTAAAACCGGCATCATCACTTCACTGGCTGAGAAATCGTACACCTTCAACTGGGAAGCCGGTGAAGATGAGCATCGCTTTATCCTTCGCTTTGCCGCAGTGGGTACACCCGAACCGGAAGAAGCTGTCAGCAGCATCTACAGCTACGACAAAACCGCTGTTATCGACCTGCCGGGTAATGTCCGTGGCGATGTTTACGTTTACAACCTTGCCGGACAGCCGGTGGCTGCCAAAGAGTCAGTCACAGGCCAGATACGCATCAACCTTAGTCCAACGGGTGTGTATGTGGTAAAGGTGGTTACCGGGAAGCAAACGCTCACCAAAAAGGTTTGGATCCGTTAATTAATATCAACAGCAAAAACAGACATACGATATGAAAAAGCTCATCATAACCTCCGTAATCGCAATCGCATTAAGCCTGCCGTTGGTATTATCATCACAAAATGAACCGCCTCATCCCGGTGGTGGCAATGCACCTTCTGGTGATGCCAACCGCGTTGGTGGCCATGGCCCAAGTGCCCCCATCGGCAGCGGCACCATCATCCTCACCCTGCTGGCAGCAGCCTATGGCGGTAAAAAGGTGTATAACCTCCGCAAGGAAGAAAAGGAATAACGCTTAACTAACCTAAACCAAAGGTTTCTGCAGCTTCCTGTCGCAAAGATGGGAGGCTGTTTTTTTTACCGCCGTCCCCCTTTGAGCCTGCTGCGCAGGTTATGCAAGGCGGCAGGCTGAAAGAGCCTGTCCCGATTTTTATCGGGAGGGTGGCCGCAGGCCGGGGGATTCCTTTATTTATTGTCAACCCACATCCGTATTAAGACCAAAGTAGGTAAACTTATTCAAGGACGATGTACTGGTTTTTTTCGTCGTTGTACCTTGCAGCAACCAATCCCCCGGCGATTAGCATCGCCACCCCCTTTACCAAGGGGGACTGCCTCCGCTGTCCCCCTTTGAGCCTGCAGCGCAGGTTTAGCAAGGCGGCAGGCTGAAAGGGGGTGGCCGCAGGCCGGGGGATTCCTTTATTTATTGTCAACCCACATCCGTATTAAGACCGAAGTAGGTAAACTTATTCAAGGCCGAAGTACTGGATTCTTTAGTCGTTGTACCTTGCAGCAACCAATCCCCCGGCGATTAGCATCGCCACCCCCTTTACCAAGGGGGACTGAACTGCCGTCCCCCTTTGTTGCCCAAGCCAAAGCTTGTGTGGTGGCGGCAATAAAGAGCCTGTCCCGATTTTTATCGGGAGGGTGGCCGACGATAGGAGGCCGGGGGATTTCTTTTTTAATCGTCAACTCATATCCGAATTAACACCAAACAATGTTAACTTATTCAAGGACGATGTACTGGTTTTTTTCGTCGTTGTACCTTGCAGCAACCAATCCCCCGGCGATTAGCATCGCCACCCCCTTTACCAAGGGGGACTGCGCACCCAAGCCGGATTCATTTATTCTTCAGAAATCAATTAAATTTACATTTCAATAATTCCTTCAATGAGTGATAATCTGAAATACAATTCAAGTCTGAAGCCATTGGCTCGTGAACTTAGGAAAGAAGGAACAAAGGGCGAAGCCTTACTTTGGAAAAAAGTCCTACGTGCCAGGAGTATGGAAGGCTATCAGTTCAACCGACAATATCCGATTGGAGATTACATCGTTGATTTTATTTGTCGCAAATTGAAACTGGTCATCGAAATTGACGGCAGCAGCCATCTGATGAAAGGACAGGAGGACAGAAAAAGACAAGATGATCTGGAGAGAGGCGGATATAAGATACTGCGGTTTACTGAGAATGAGGTGGTGTACCGAATAGATGATGTGATAAAGGATATTTGTATAGCGATAAAAGCGCTGGAAGAGAATTAAAGCTGAAAAGTCCTTGATGCTGAAAATTGGTACTTGCTTTCATTGCAGTACCTGATGGTGACCAATCCTCCGTCCTAAAGATGGGAGGCAATCAGAAAACGACGTCCCCCTTTGTTGCCTATGCGAAGGCATGTGTGGTAGCGGCAATAAAGAGCCTGTCCCGATTTTTATCGGGAGGGTGGCCGACGATAGGAGGCCAGGGGATTCCTTTATTTAGTCGCACAGCCGCCGTCCTCCTTTTCCTTCAAAAGAGCCTGTCCCGATTTTTATCGGGAGGGTGGCCGCAGGCCGGGGGATTCCTTCAATTCTGGTTTCTAAATTCGTTTGCTCAAATGTTCTTACTTCCTTGTAGAATAACGAATGAAGAACAAACGAAGGTTGAATTGAGAAGTTCCAGGCCATTGCTATATATCTTATTCTGACCAAAGCCTGGCAGCCTCTTATCGGGATTGGAACTTGGCACTCAACCTTCCATCACTTCCGGCGTGGAAAGCATCAACATATAATATTTTAGCTATAACTATTAAAATTAAGCCTGAATTTAATACATTTACAACAAATTTAAAAAAATGTATTTCCGCGAGCTCGAATCAATCATCCGTCGGCAGCTTGAGCAACCCGAGGTAATAATGCTTTATGGCGCCAGGCAAACAGGCAAATCCACGTTGCTGGAAATGCTTGCTCAAAGTCTTCAACAGGAAACGCCCTCAAGGGCGGTAAAAATCCTGAACTGCGAAAATCCCTTAGTTTCTGATATACTCTCAGGCATGAACCCCGAAAAAATCAGGCAGCTTTTCGATCAATGCCCTGTAGTCGCCTTCGACGAGGCGCAGGTGGTTCCCGGCATCGGCAGGATACTCAAGTTGATATACGACGACAAATTGCACAGCACGCGCCTGATCGCCACCGGTTCGAGCAGTTTCGAATTGTCGGACAGCACCGGCGAACCTTTAACCGGCAGGAATATTATCTTCAGGCTTTATCCGCTTTCCATTGGTGAGATCAGGAAGCAGCATGGATGGCTCAGGGTGCTCGAAAAACTCGATGACCTGCTGATCTATGGTTCTTATCCGGGCATCGTGGACCTTGAACCCGAACATCGCAGGCAAAAACTTATATCTCTCACCGGTGACTATCTTTTCAAGGATATTTTCAAATTTGAGAAATTTCGGAATCCTATGCTTTTGCGAAAATTGCTGAAAGCATTAGCCTTGCAGGTCGGAAGCATGGTCAGTAATCATGAGCTGGCACAACTGGCCGGAGTTTCGCCTCTTACCATCGAACGTT
>JAKLFM010000062.1:0-14095 GCA_022711175.1 Bacteroidota bacterium
ATGTAATTGTTCACCGCACCATACTTACCGAAGGAGTTGGCGAATCCTTCCTGGCAGCGAAAATTGAGTCATGGGAAGACAGTCTGCCAACCCATATCAAATTAGCCTACCTTCCCCAGCCCGGCATTGTGCGCCTGCGACTGACTGCTTTTGGAAATGACAGGGCTACGCTGGAAAATGACCTCCAACAATCAGTCAACAACCTGTTGCCACTGGCAGGCGAATATATTTTTGGCGAAGGCGACACAACCATGCAGGAAGTTGTCGGAAACCTGCTGCGCAGCACAGGTAAAACCTTAGCCACTGCCGAAAGCTGCACAGGTGGCTACCTGGCACATCTTATCACAAGCGTTGCCGGAAGCAGCGACTATTTCAAAGGATCAGTGGTTTCGTATGCCAACGAAATCAAAGAGAATATACTTGGTGTAAAGCCAGAAACCCTGCTTGCTCATGGCGCCGTGAGCGAACAAACTGTGAAGGAAATGGCTGCCGGCGCTCGCCAGCTTTTGGGTGTTGACTATGCCGTTTCCGTGAGCGGCATTGCAGGCCCGGCTGGTGGTAGCGCCGAAAAGCCCGTCGGCACAACCTGGATAGCCGTTGCATCACCATCAGGGATCATTGCACGAAAGTTCCTGCTTGGCGAGCACCGCGGACGAAACATACAGCGTGCGGCTGTTTTGGCACTCAGCATGTTAAGAAAGAAAATAATTGAGGAAACCGGCAGCAAATAACAATCACGCAGCTTAAAAGCTATTTCTTGCCGGCCTTTTTCTCTTCGAAAATTTTGTCGCTCAGGCCTGTGTTCACTTTATAATTTGAATAGGTAATGGTGACATTGCCTTTACCGCTTTTAGCAGTTTTGTCTTTTTTGCTGTTGTCGGGCACCTCACCGGTAAGGGTTTTGGGCATATCCATCCCTTTCATGTCAGATACCACGTACAATTTCTGCGGCAGGTCGTGCGGCAGGTTGTTGTAATTCAAGTCCACCTGGAAAGTGCCTCCCGATTTGGTGTTCACCTCCAGTTTCCTGATCTCAAGCTTCTGCGGATCAATCCAGAAAGTCCTGAGAATCACATCTCCTTCAGTATCCATCGGTATTGTTTTAATTAAATCAACCGTTGAATTCCCCAATTCTTCGGACCTGATGTACACAGCGGTAAATTTTTCGCTGATGAACACAGAGGGGTCAAATCCCGAGGCATTTTTAGGCAGCATGGCAAAACCTTCGGCTTCAATATGCACCTTGTCGGGAAATTTATAGAAAATCTTCACATTTTTCTCGGGCATCTTGAGGAACCACACGTCCACTTTGATGTTTGCATCAACCGTGTAATCCTTTACCCCGGCATATTTCCTTTTCAGCAGGTTGAAAAGAGCATCGGGATTCTTTGCCTGGTTCCAGGCCATCTGGCTGACAAAGATGAACAGGATTATCAGGGCATTTTTCATCATGTGAGTATATCTTTCCTTTTAAAAACGAACAAACCGGCGCCAAAGAAAACCAAAATATGTACCAGGCAAACCAGTATCGAAAACCTTATTTGCGACCAATCGGGTTCATAGTCGAAGAAGAGTGTCCAGCTGCCTATATAGGTGGTAAACAAGAACTTACGCAAGGTTTCAAATGCCACCAGCCTGAGGTTCGTTATTATTGTAAACCCAATCACCAAAGCCATCGTACCTATTATGGGGCCTATGGCGTTGTTGGTCATTGTTGAAAGCATGAACGCGAGTGAGGTAACAACCGCCATACCCAGAAATGCATATCCGAAGGCCATAAAGAAGCGGGGCAGCACAACCCTTTCAGGGAAAATGTTAAGTGTTTTGCTATACACTACCAGGTCGCCGGTACCAAATATCAATGTACTGATACCGAGGCTTATGAGCATGAGAAAAATCACCAGCAACAGGGTGTAAAGCAATGAAGTGGTGAACTTGGCAATAATTACCTGCGTGCGCGACACCGGGCGCGTAAGCAGAAGCCGCAGTGTACCTGCATGGGCCTCGCCGGCAATGCTGTCGCCGGCAACAAACGTTACCAGAAACGGTAAAAGCACCCAAAGACTGTTCATAAGCAGGAAACTCACAAAATAGCCATTCAGCAGGTTGCCCTCCAGCACGAAAGTATTTTTAAGATTCTGGATCATGAGGTTGATGAACGTCTGCCCTTCTACATACATTGCCACCTGCAATATTGTAACAAGCATAAACAGTGCCAGGAACCCAATATAGCTCCGCCTGCGGAGAAACACCTTATTAAGTTCTATGCCAATGAGTTGCCACATGTCGCCATCAGGTTTTATCGAGAAAATATTGCTCCAGCGAATTTACCGGTGTAAGCGAAAAAACATCAATGTCATGCTCTGCCATCAGCTTGTTTATAAGAGGAATGTCTTTCCGGCTAACCCTCATTATGATACGATCATCAGGATCAATCGCAGGTTCCAACTGTTTAAATGCTTTCGAAATCAATTCAAAAGCTTTGGCAACGGCTGAGACTTCGATGCGCAGTATGAACTCTGATGCGTTGAGCAGTTCGTGTACATTGCCTTCAACCACCTTGGCTCCTTTGTTGATGATGATCATGCGGCCGGCTATCTGTTCAATTTCTTTCAAAATGTGCGATGAAATGAGAATGGTTTTCCCGAATTCGCGGTTAAGCCTGAGAATAACTTCGCGGATGTCGCGCAAACCCCTGGGATCGAGCCCGTTGGCAGGTTCATCAAGGATGAGCAGGTCGGGATCGTGGACAATAGCCTGTGCAATGCCAAGCCGTTGTTTCATTCCCTGCGAAAAGGTTTTTACAGGGCTTTCGTGCCGCTCTTCGATGCCGGTAAGTGTGAGCGCCTGCATGATCTGAGAATGGCTCACATTTTTTCCGCTCAGTTTGCCAAGCATTTCAAGGTTTTTGTATGCCGACAGGTATTCGTAAAACCTCGGCTCCTCCACCATGGCGCCAATGCGCGAAAGGATTGCAGTACGGTTCTTTTCGAGAGGCAGTGAAAAGATGCTCACCGTACCCGAATCTGGTTTTACGAGCGACAGAAGAATGCGGATGGTTGTGCTTTTTCCGGCTCCGTTTGGACCCAGAAATCCGAAAATATCTCCTTTAAAAATACTGAATCCCAATCCATTAACAGCCTGAATTTTCCCGAAACGCTTTTTCAGGTCCTTCACTTCGATATACGTTTCGCTGTTCAAAATCCGGTGAGTGTTTGGGTTAAACGGGCTTACGTCCAGCACATAATAAGCCGGGACAAATATATGGAATATCGTAATGTATTGTAAGGTGAGGTGATACTGCTTTTTGTGAAGTTCGGGGATTGAGGTAACCCAGCTATTTGTAACAAAAGCCGGAATACCTATCGGATATGATACACTTTCGAAGGTTCGTAGCGCGAAGCAACATCCACTTTCACTTCGCCGGCATGCGGACGAAAAAGATCAAGGGCAATTTCGGGATTGTTGTTTTCCTGCGACAGGTGCGAGAGCAAAAGGTGTGTCATAAAAGCCGGCCTGTGGTTCCTGAATAGCTCAAGTGCCTGGTGATTTGATAAGTGACCCACGTCACTGCTTATCCGTTTTTTCAGATAAAAAGGATAATGGCCTTCCATCAGCATCTTTTCATCATAATTAGCCTCCAAAAAAGCAGCTGTACAACGTCCAAAATGGTGCCTGAGGTTTTCACACACCGAGCCTATGTCAGTCATCACGCCTACCGAAACGCCATTTTCGCTTATTACAAAACTGTGAGGATCAGATGCATCGTGTCGTTTGGCGAATGGCTCAATTACAAGCGACCCGACAGTAATACGGTCACCGCTCACAAAATACTTCAAATGTGAAGGATTTACATAAAGGTAACTGTGTTGATGTGTTGCAACTGAGATGTAAACAGGCAGTCTGAACCTCCGCGAAAGCACTTCGGCACCGCGAGTGTGGTCAGTGTGCTCGTGAGAAATAAAAACCGCCCTCACATTTTGCATCGGTAATCCAAGCCTGTTCATTCGCTTTGCCATTTCGCGGCACGAGATTCCTGCATCAACAAGTACCGCATCGTGCTCATTGCCAATATAATAACAATTGCCGTTGCTGCCTGAGTTCAATGATGCGATGGTGAGTGACATGGGCGGTAAAAGTAGCCTGATTCATCAAGACCTGCAACTTGTATGAAAGAATTCGCGAAACCGGTATATTTGAACTCCTCAAACCCTCGAAGATGATAAAGATTCTCTCAGTTGACCATAACAATGCCAGTTCGGCAGGTTTTTATTGCGTTCAAAACAGGAAATCGCCGGGACACATGGCTAAAGCAGCATGGCTGAAGTGTGCTGAAAATGAAAGTGTTGTGATAAAGATTGCGGTAAATGACCTTGGGAAACAACTCGGGTATATCGAATACATGGAAGCTGAAAAAGCCTGGAGGCCGGTAACTGCGCCCGGATACCTGTTTATTCAGTGCATACTGGTACTTTCAAAGGACTGGAGATCGAAAGGAGTAGCCACCATGCTGGTAAACGAATGTATTGAAGCTGCCAGGGCTAAAGATAAACGCGGCGTTTGCGTACTATGCAGCGATGGTCCCTGGATTGCGGATAAATCGCTTTTTGCTAAATGCGTATTCCTAAAGGTGGCGAGCCAGGGCCGATTTGATTTAATGGCAATTCGTTTTGATGATACAGCCCCACAGCCTGCTTTTAACGACTGGGGAACCGGCCTGCCAAAATACAAGGGATGGAATCTGGTGTATTCCGACCAATGCCCGTGGCACCAAAAATCAGTGAATGACCTTAAACAGGCAGCAACTGACCATGGAATAACATTAAAAATCCATAAACTTGAAACACCGGCCGAGGCACAGATGGCGCCTTCGGGGTTTGGCACTTTTGCATTGATCAATGATGGCCAGCTGCTTGAAGATCACTATATTAGCAGAACACGTTTCGATAACATCCTGAAAAAGGAATCCGGTCATGAATGATTATCACGGTCATAAGGATAATTCTCTGCTGAATAAGCTGGATTGAATATCTTCGCAACGAAGCTTCACTATCAGCCCATCACAACTCCTGAAAACACAGATTACACAATAATTACATGAAAACATTCATATTCAAAACCTCCGCTCTTCTCTTATTGCTTTTCATCTCCCTCAACCTATACCCACAGGAGTTAAAAACCGATAAAGATACTCGTATGGCCTGGTGGCGCGATGCGCGTTTCGGCATGTTTATTCACTGGGGACTTTATTCGATTCCGGCAGGTGAATGGAAAGGCGATAACAGTCACGCTGAATGGATCAGAACTACTGCTCAGATTCCAGTGGATGAATACAACAAATTTGCCTTGAAGTTTAACCCTGTAAAATTCGAAGCGGAAACTTGGGTGATGGCCGCCAGGGAGGCTGGCATGAAATACATTGTCCTGACCTCGAAACATCACGACGGATTCTGCCTCTGGAATTCGGATCAGACTGATTTCGATGTGATGAGTACACCTTTTAAAAGAGATATACTTAAAGAACTTGCTGATGCCTGCCGCAAACACAACATGCATATTTGCTGGTACCACTCCATAATGGACTGGCACCATCCTGATTACCTTCCCCGTCGTGACTGGGAAACCGGCCGTACAACCGATAGTGCCGATTTCGAAAGGTATGTTCAATACCTTAAAAATCAGGTACATGAAATCCTTACGAAATATGGCGAGATATCCATCCTTTGGTTCGACGGCGAATGGGAAAGCACCTGGAACCACGATCGCGCGGTTGATCTATATAACTACATACGTTCGTTCAACAAAAATGTGATCATCAATAACCGTATCGACGTTTTCCGTGATGGAATGGCCGGCATGAGCAACAACCAACAGGCACTAGGCGATTATGGCACCCCCGAGCAGGAAATTCCTGATACAGGTATTCCAGGTGCTGATTGGGAATCATGCATGACTATGAACGACCACTGGGGATTCAATGCAGCTGACCAGAACTGGAAACCGGCATCTCAACTCATTCAAAACTTGGTTGATATAGCATCAAAGGGAGGCAATTATCTCCTCAATGTTGGGCCTAAGGCTGATGGCACATTCCCTCCTGAAAGCATTGAAAGGCTGAAAACAATCGGCAACTGGATGAAAGAGAACGGATCATCAATTTATGGAACGCAAGCCGGACCGTTTGAAAACCTCACCTGGGGAAGATGTACACAAAAACAAACTGAGCAGGGAACCCGGCTTTTTCTGCACGTTTTCTCTCCTGCCCCACCAAAAATCAGCCTTCCCGGGCTCATGAACGAACCCATAAAAGCCTGGCTACTTTCGGATACATCGCAAACAGCGCTTACCATTACCAGGAAAAACGGGTCACCGGAGATAACCCTTCCTGTTTCACGACTTGATGACAACTGTACCGTACTTGTCCTTGATATCAAAGGGAAGCCTGAAGTGAACAAAGGGCCGGAATTCAGCTATCATTACAATGTAACCAGCAACAAAGTCGAAATCGACCTTACAGGAGCGACTTCAAAGCCGGACCTCACTGTTTATTACACAACGGATGGAACTCAGCCTACAGATAAAATGGAGCCTTTCACCAAACCGTTGGCGCTTAAACTTCCTGTTAATCTTAAGGCTGTCAATTACTTGGGCAAAAAGCAAATAGGCGATATTACAGAAATCAATCTGCCTGTTTCGTTCGGAAAAAGCGTGTCACTGGCAAAAGAACCGGCTGCAAAATACAGTGCCCAGGGTGCTTCATCATTAACCGATGGCATTTTAGGATCAAAGAAATTCACCTACGGTCGCTGGCTGGGGTTCGAGGGTGATAATATGGAGGCTGTAATTGATTTGGGCGGCAAGATCGCCATACATTCAATAACCTTGAACTACCTTGTGAATACAGGATCCTGGATTTTTGAACCCGAAAGAATAATTGTCGAAACATCGGGCGACGGAAAGAAATATTCTGCAGCGCTAAGCAAGAAATTCAATACTGCACTCTGGAAACAACCTGAAGGTGTGAGACAGTTCTTTGATGTTTTTCCCGAAACAAATGCCAGGTTTGTCAAAGTAATTGTTTCGAATCGTGGCATTTGCCCGGACAATCACCCCGGCAAAGGCGGAAAAGCCTGGATATTTATTGATGAAATCAAAGTAGAGTAAACAGCAGCCAGAGATAATTTATTTTTCCATAACTGGTTGTAAAATCAAAATTTATTACGACCTTTGCACTCCATTTTTGAAAAAACTATTGCCATGTCACGTATTTGCGACCTTACAGGAAAAAAAGTTATTGTTGGTAACCACGTTTCCCACTCCAATATCAAGACCAAACGTAAGTTTTATCCCAACCTCCAAACCAAGCGCTTTTACATTCCCGAAGAAGACGAATGGATCACACTGAAGGTTTCAACATCGGCAATCCGCACCATTAATAAGAAAGGCATCAGCGCCGTACTGAAAGAAGTCCAGGAAAAAGGAAAGATTTAATTCCTTTGTATAACATACATTCAAAGCTGCTTTTGTTGACAGGAGCGGCTTTTTTGTTTTCTAACCTGCCGTCTGCAGGTATTCGTCGTAAGACCTCAATAATACATGGCGCAACCGGTTCAGCATTCCGTTTAAGCAACCTTCAACTTACCATCTGCTTGTACTTACGAAATGACAATTCGAGTATCTTTGCAGTGTATGAACCGAAAAATCGTTATCGCAATTTCATTGCTGTTGTTGGCCACAGGCATAAAAGCCCAACACCATAACGACGATCTGGTTCAATTTTCGGGAGTAATCGTTACGGCCGACAGCCTGAGACCTGTTCCGTTTACCCACATACTGGTCGAAAAGACGAACCGGGGAACCACTTCCGATTACTTCGGGTACTTTTCCATAGTTGTGCACAAGAGCGACGTCATCCACTTTTCAGCTATAGGATACAAAAAAGTGACATTCCATATACCTGATACACTGAGTGTTAATCGCTATTCTCTCATCCAGGTTATGACCAACGATACCATTATGCTGGCCGAAACCGTGATCTATCCCTGGCCTACCAAACAGCAGTTTCGCGAAGCATTTATCAAGCTCGATGTACCTGACGACGATCTCGAAACGATGCGCAAAAACATGGCATACATGGAGGTGCGTGACCGCCGCGGAAAAAATTACAATCCTGAACTTCACGGCATGGATGCCGCCATGAATTACCGCAACTATGTTGATAATTATACCAGTAAAATGTACTATGCCGGCCAGGCAATGCCTAACAACCTGCTGAATCCGCTGGCATGGGCGAAGTTTATCCAGGCATGGAAGCGGGGAGATTTTCGCAAGAAAAACTGAAGCGCCACCCCAATCCACTCATACGATATTCCCCATTCCTGCGTTTAACTCATAATCAATACAGTACCAACCCAAATCCAACAATCTTACCTTGAAGCAGCAAAACTTTCGGCCGGTATGTTGGTACTTTATCCTGACATTTGTTTTGCTAATATCCGGTCTAAGCGCTGAATCACAATCGTTTGCCAAAATTTATGGTAGAATAACCGACGAAAAAAAGCAGCCCCTCGAACTTGTAAATATCGCCGTACTTGGATACCCTGGAGGCGTTACCTCAGGTAAGGACGGCAGTTATGAACTCCGCATTGCAGCAAAAAAAACGCTTAAAATCGTTTACTCTTTCGTAGGCTATGAAAGCGATACGGCCTTCGTCACCTTGCAACCCGACGAAAAATACAGGTGCGACAAAATCCTTCAGCAGGTTGCAACAATGCTGCCTTACCTCGTTGTTGAAGACAAGACACTGCGCAATACCAATCTCAACCGGATTGATCCGCATGCAGCTACTGTAATTCCTTCGGCATCGGCGGGCATCGAATCATTGATCAAAACAATGCCGGGGGTAGTTTCAAATAATGAACTAAGTTCTCAATACTCGGTGCGCGGCGGCAACTACGACGAAAACCTGGTGTATGTCAACGATATTGAGATTTACCGTCCGTTTCTTGTAAGGTCAGGGCAGCAGGAAGGATTGAGTTTCCTCAACAGCGACCTGGTATCTTCGGTTTTATTTTCAGCCGGTGGGTTCGATGCCAGATATGGCGACAAAATGTCGAGTGTGCTTGATATCAGGTATAAAAAACCGGTGGAATTTGCAGGTTCAGCCTCGGCAAGTCTGCTGGGCGGTTCGGTACATGTGGAAGGTTCAACCAACAACCGCCGCTTTACTTACCTCGCAGGAATACGCTATAAATCAAATCAATACCTGCTTAATTCGCTCGAAACAAAAGGCGATTACAAGCCCAAATACTTCGATTTCCAGAGCCTGCTTACGTATAATATCAACAGAAAACTGGAACTATCGGTGCTTGGATATGCAGCCAGCAACATTTATACACTTGTTCCCGAATCGAGAGAAACAAATTTCGGAACCCTGAATGACCCATTGCGGCTGAAAGTTTACTTCGATGGCCGCGAATCAGACAGTTACCGAAGCCTGATGGGTGCAACGACAATCAACTATAAACCTTCGGAGAACTTGAATATCAAATGGATAGCTTCAGCTTACAATTCAAGGGAAAACGAATCGTACGACATTCTTGGGCAATACTGGATACAATTGCTCGAAAATAAGCCGGATAGTATTGAAGTGGTTGAGAACAAAGGTGTTGGTTCATACCTCACCCATGCGAGAAACCGGTTGAACATCAATGTTATTAATCTCGAAAACAGGTATTCGTTTATCTCCGGAAGAAGCTTTACGCAATGGGGCATCAGGTACCAGCACGAGATCATACACGACCGGATTAATGAATGGATGCTCATTGATTCGGCAGGATATTCTATTCCCTATAATCCAGGAACACCCGGTTTCCCCGGCAACATCTCTAACCTAGCAGTTTATTATAACCTCAAAACATCGGCCAACATTACATCAAACCGATACACAGGTTTTGTACAAAACAGTTGGGATTTTGATGGAGATTCCACAAAATTAACCCTGACAACAGGCTTGCGGTTCCAGTACTGGGATTACAACCGGCAAATTCTTGTAAGCCCGCGGGCAACTATCTCGTTCAAACCCAACTGGAAGCGCGACATACTTTTCCGGTTTTCGACAGGGTATTATTTTCAACCGCCGTTTTATCGTGAACTCAGGAATTTACAGGGCCGGATCAACCCGGAAATAAGGGCGCAAAAATCGATTCACTTTGTGCTTGGCAGCGACCTCAACTTCTATGCCTGGGAACGGCCTTTTAAGTTTGTTACCGAAGTGTATTACAAGATGTTGCGCGATCTTGTGCCTTACGAAGTTGACAATGTGAGGATTCGTTACCTCGGTTACAATGATTCCGACGGCTATGCCATGGGCATTGATATGAAAGTGAACGGCGAATTTGTGAAAGGAGTTGAATCATGGGCCAGCCTTTCGATTATGAAAACCGAAGAAGACCTGTTTGACGATTATTACTACGAGTATTATAACCAGATGGGCGAGCGCATCGTTGCCGGTGTAACTGCCGATCAAACAGTTGCCGACTCGTTGCTGGTTCAGCCGGGGTATATCCCCCGCCCCACCGATCAAAGGGTTACGTTCGGGCTGTTTTTCCAGGACTACCTGCCGATGAATCCCACCTACAAAATGAATCTCGGTCTTTACTTCGGCACAGGGCTTACAACGGGCGCTCCCAATACACCACTTAATAAACATACTTTCAGGATGCCTGCATACCGAAGGGTTGATATCGGTTTTGCCAAGCAGATTATTGGCAACGAAGCAGGCAGCTCATCCAGAAAATTTTTCAGAAGCCTTGATTCAATGTGGATTACAGCTGAGATTTTAAATCTGCTGCAGATCAGCAATACCATCTCGTACATGTGGGTACGCGATTTCGACGGCAATCAGTATGGCGTACCCAATTACCTGACGTCGAGGCAGATCAATGTAAAACTCTCAGTCGAGTTTTAATTAAGCCATTGGTAATCGTTTATTGCCAACATGGTTTTCGCTATGGTAATGATTATTCAGATCCGTCATCCTTGGTTTATTTCAACAGGCTGATTTTCATCTCTTTAAAATTTAACGCTTTCATTAAATTTTAATCCTGGATTCAAACAATTTAATCCTTTGAATGTTATTTATATCGAATCTAAACAGTACCAAAAAAATGTCATATCAATTTCCCGAACTACCTTATTCATACGATGCCCTGGAGCCATATATTGACAAGGCTACCATGGAGATACACCACACGAAACATCACAAAACCTACTTCGATAAGTTTGTTGCCGCTATCAAGGATACCGGATTTGATGGTAAACCATTGGAAGAAGTTATCCGCAACGCCGGAAAATTGCCGGCTGCCGTCCGCAATAACGGCGGAGGTTTATATAACCACTCACTATTCTGGGAGATACTCTCGCCCAGGGGTGGAGGCGATCCTGTTGGTAAGCTTGCCGACAGTGTGAGAAAGCAATTCGGTTCGTACGATGACTTTAAAAATCGTTTCACCGATGCAGCCATTAACCGTTTCGGCAGCGGCTGGGCATGGCTTAGTGTTAAGCCCGACGGCAGCCTGTGCGTCTGTTCAAGTCCCAATCAGGATAATCCAATGATGGATATTGCTGATTGCAACGGAATACCAATCCTCGGGCTCGATGTATGGGAGCATGCCTACTACCTCAAATACCAAAACCGCCGCCCTGAATATATTTCGGCATTTTGGAGCATTGTAAACTGGGAAAAGGCAAATGCAAACTATGAAGAGGTTTTATCAAAACTCTAATAGAAGGACGTGTTTGTTTGGTTGATTGAAATCAGGGGTTGCAGACTTATGCTGCGGCTCCTGGTTTTCTGTAATTTAGTAAGCGCTTAATAAAACCTTTTACCGAAATATAGCATTGCCTGCCAAAAGTCAGGACTAAACCTTAAACTCATTCTCATGAAAAAGACTGCAGCCTTATTCATCGTCTCATTCATTGCGTGTATTGGCGCAATGGCCCAGTACAATTACAGCAACGAAGCCGGAATGTTAACAACAGGAGAGGCAAAGCTTTACACACAGGATGCGACTGGCAAACAAACCGGATTTCGGTTCCCGGCACTTCCATATACCTACAATGGATTACAACCGGCTATTGACAGCCTGACGGTAGCCATACATTATAACCGGCATCACCGCGGGTATTTCGATAAATTCGTCGCGGGTATTAAGGGTACACCGGCCGAAACACAGCCCATTGCCGAGATTTTTGCGGGCATCAGCAAACTGCCTGTAGCGATTCGCAACAATGGCGGCGGCTATTACAACCATTTTCTTTACTGGGAAAACATGCAGGTGCGCGAGGGCTCAGCGCCTGCCGGCGACCTTGCTGCAGCTATTACTGCCAAATTCGGATCAACTGAAGGTTTTATCCAGCAGTTTAGCACGACTGCTGCCGGCATTTTCGGGAGCGGCTGGGCATGGCTTATCCTGAATAAAAATAAAGAACTTGAAATAACCACTACACCCAACCAGGACAACCCATTGATGGATGTTGCTGCAATACAGGGAATTCCATTGCTGGCGCTCGACGTTTGGGAACATGCCTACTACCTGAACTACCAAAACAAGCGTGCCGATTATATCAACGCTTTCTGCAAGATTATCAACTGGGATGAGGTTGCACGAAGGCATGCTGAAGCACTAAAGAAATGATCTATTGAATGAGCACCAAAGCATACGCTGAGATGCCTTCTCCCCTGCCTTCGAATCCCATTTTCTCCGTGGTAGTTGCTTTTACTGATACATCATCCATTGCAATATTTAAAACACCGGCGATGGTTTGCCGCATTGAATCAATATAGCCGGCTATTTTCGGAGCCTGCAAGGCAATAGTTGAATCGATATTTGCCACGCTGAATCCTTTGGCGGTAACCAATTCATTTACTTTACGAAGCAGCACTTTGCTGTCGATTCCCTTAAAGGCCGGATCAGTGTCGGGGAAATGTTTACCGATGTCGCCAAGCGCTGCCGCTCCCAGCATGGCATCGCAGATGGCATGCAGCAAAACATCGGCATCCGAATGGCCTTCAGCGCCGATTTCCGATGGGATGAGAACTCCGCCTAACCATAATTCCCTGCCGGCAACCAGCCGGTGAACATCATATCCGAAACCTATTCTTTGTTTCATTTCCTCGCTGTTTATGCAAATATAGGATTTCGACACTTGTGAAATAAAAAAATCCGGGCTTCTCAACCCGGATTTCAGCTAATCTCAGTATTACTATTTCTTTCCTCCTCCTGCAACTGCTTCAAAATTGAGCAGCAGCGAGAAGCGAAGTGTATTTTCGAGGGGGTTTTCCTGTTTGAGTGGAATCAGGTATGAGAAATCGAGGCCAAAAACGTTATAGCGAAGCCCGGCTCCCAGGGTGAAATATTTACGGTCGCCTTTGGTGACATCTTCATAGAAGAAGCCTCCACGCAGTGCAAACTGTTTGTTATACCAATATTCTATTCCTGAGGCAATACTGAATTCGCGCAGTTCTTCTTTAAATCCGTCGGGAGCATCATAAAATGAATGCAACATACCTACCGGAACCGACACATCGGGGTCCATACCTTTAATAATGTTGTTCGAATCGCCATAGAGTGGTGTGGTAGGCACCAGCAGTTTATTGAAATCAACCATGAAAGACATGCGGTTATAGTCGTCAATATCAAGTGTAAGCGACGGGCCGAAACGCAGGTTGGTAGGGATAAAATCCTTACGGATATTATCATTGCTGTATGATATTTTTGCACCTATGTTCGAGATGTTCATCCCCCAGGCAAACAGGCCTTCCATACCATTGAACTGTAATGGAATCTGCTGATAAACTGCAACATCGGCTGCAATTGTGTTACCGGGTTTGGTAGATTGGCTTCCTACATTCTGCCCAAGTGTAAGGTTTGAATGTATAAAGCGCGCAGCCACTGCACCCGACAGTGTTTTGGTAAACTTGCGGGAATATGTACCATCCAGCGCAAATTCGTTCGGTTTGTAATCACCAATAGGTTCACCAAATACATTGGTAAACTGTATGTTACCGAGGGAGAAATAACGGAGTGAAGTA
>JAKLFM010000062.1:14193-19581 GCA_022711175.1 Bacteroidota bacterium
AGCGATGGTTTGGTTTTTATCGAGCCTCATATAACCGGTAAGGTAGGCAAGATTTATATCGGGAACAAGGTTATGCAGCCACGGGCTGTAGTTGATGGCAACTCCAATCTGTTTATCAATAAAAGCATATTTGGCAGGATTCCAGTGCATCGAATTCTCATCGGGAGTGGAAGAAACGCCGGCATCGCCGATAGAACCCGAACGGGCATCGGGTGAGACCATGAGGAAAGGAACTGCCGACTGAACAACATTGAGCCTTTGCTCATCCTGAGCCATAACTGCTGATGTAAAAACTATCGCTATTAGCAATGTAGAGGAGAAAATACGTTTTGTATTCAACATAATTACTGGTTTGTAACTGGGTGCAAATTTACACTTTTAAGATTAACTGATTTAAAACGATGTAATTTACAAGTTATTGCATTACTCAATATTTTTGAAACCAGCCTACCTCAAGGTCGAGCTTTTGATAACCTTGGCGGTTTTTGAATCTTTGCCGCCATAACTATCGGTTGCCCTTATCCGGACCAGGTATAAGCCTGCGTGCCCGGACTGGCCTGAATCGTTGCGACCATCCCATCGGACCGGTCCGGCTTTGCTGCCCGACGATACCAGCGTGACAGCAGGATAGGATCTGATAAGATGCCCGTCGGACGAAATTACATCGAGAGCAACATCAAGCGAAGTATCAAAAAGGTTGTGCTCAAACTCGATGTTTACTTCATCGGTAAAAGGGTTTGGATAAACTTTCATATCTGAAATGCTCACGGCAAGATCCTTTTTTACAACGAAATGCACTACAGCCTCTGATGAATTATTAAACACATCCCAGGCTTTGAGCGTAAGCGTATGTTCGCCTTCCTCTAACTGGAAATACTGATAGACCACTTTGCCGCTTCTGTAACTGTCAAGATCGGATTCGTAATAATCGTTGAGCACAGTTGACTGGTTATTGTTTCCATCGATGGTGGCAACAATATCGTGCCCGATGCCGTTTCCAACCGTATTTATGCCGTTTTCATCGCTGATATAGGCAAGTAGTTTCGGGTTTTCACCTACAAGGCTGCCATCGGTAAATTTATCGCTGTTCATGTATAATACAATCTCAGGCCCTTGATTGTCAGTAATCTGACTATCGTCAGAACCGCCTATGATAATCCCCTTGAAATACCCTTTGGCATCGGTATTATCGCCGGCAGCATAATACGATATTCTTCCATTGCCAAAGCTGTAATCAATATCGCGCGGAACAACAAAGGTGAGCTTGAATTCGCCGTTGGTCACGGTGGCTTTGCCCTGATAGAGAATATTGTCCTGCAACTGGTAATAACGGGGCTGACTTTCGGGATCATTGCCCAGTGTCATCCGCCAGCGGGCTTTATCATATACTTTTATATTGAGCACACCGTTGAATGAGGCTTGCTTTTGGCCTGCAGCATCGGCGATAATACCACCCAGTTCCACCTTCGACATTGCTTTGGCAGTGTCGCTTTCGTCGTCAACAGGCTGGTTATTTAAAGTTGTTGTAATCACTTCATAGTGAGGGTAAGCCAGTTTTAATGCCGGATCGCCAAGCAGCACAAAATTGCGGATTCCGTTTGGAGTATTGTTTTCGTTTTTTGAATAAGCTATTACATCCCCCAGCCTTGGATAAACTTCATTTACTGACGAAAAGAGGGTATCGTAAAGGTCCATGTTCAACTGGATGTTGATACCGGCGTTGGCAAGCCTGGTAGTGGTAATGAGGCCAATACCGCCTCCTGAAGTATTCAGGAAAACCTGTTCGCCGGCCGAAACCCTGCCCGGATCATCAAAGCGGCTGAACTCGCATGTGGCCGTAATAAAAAGCGGCATATTTTCATAATTCGTCCAGCTGGCGATATCCTGCAAGGTGAGAACGCCCTCGTGTGCCCAGCCAAGTTCACCGCCATGCCCGGTATAGTTGATAACGAGTGCCCCTTTTTCAACCTGGGAGTTAATTGCCTGGTTTACATCGGGATACAAAGCGCCTGTAGGGGTTGATACACGCTTATAGGCATCGAGATAAATTTTGTTAAGGTTGTAAACAGGGTAATTGTCCCTGACGATCGGCACCAATTGATCCTCAGCCTGGTGAATATGCGTATTGTTATCCTTATCATCGGCTACAAAACACACTTCGTTGCGCCACTCGCCGAAAATATCAGGTGTTTGGGTCGAATAGTATATCACTTTATCAACAGCAGCTTTTGCCTGAGCTTCGTTCACTACCGGAAACCGCCCGATACCGATGTCGAGAAAGCCGGCAGCATCCTGGCCTTCACCATTATCAAGCAACCCGTAATAATCGTCGGTAGCATAGGAGTCGGTGAGCATGAGCGATTCTTTTGACTGATATGTCGGAATGAGATTTGTATTTTCAACCAAACGGTTTTTATTGTCGTATGATCCGTCGCCAAACAAAAGCAGGTACTTCAATTTTGACGTTGCCTCAGCATTATTATAAAGATAGCGGCAAAAGTCACGTACTGCCGTGGCATCAGGCGATCCGGATGAAAACTCGTTGTAAACCGACTCAAGAGTAACAGCCTGAACGGAGAGGCCGTCGAAAGTGCGGTGATGGTTAGCCAATCGCTCGGCTTCGGCAATAAACTGAGCGGGAGCAACAATAAGCATTTCCGTCCCGGCGACAGCATGAAGATTTTGATTCTCAACCTTTGCGATAAATTCGGGTTTCAGGAATTCGGTTTTATCAAAGGCTGCAAATTTCAGAAGTGTGTCAACCGGCAGTGTAAAATGCGACAAACCTCCTGTTAAAGTTGCCTGTACGCGCCTGGTGTTGGTCGGATTGGTCACTTCCCATATCTCAACATTTGAATTTGTTCCTTCTATCCTGAATTGGGCAATTTTGTTTTTACCGGTACTTCGCGGATCGGCAAACAGCAACTGGCCCTGCCTGAAAATAAGCTTGCGAGGCACATTCAGTTCAACCCAGTCGAGCCAGGCTATGGCTGTGGAATTGGGCAGGTTATAAGTGAAATTCACATTGAGGGCAGGCGCTTTAAGCACAAAACTTTTCAATTCGGTACCTGATTTTGCGTACTCATATTGGTTGTTTTGCCCCGGATCAACAGGACTGGATACTAACTGACCATTTACCGAAATGGCATATGAGGAAGCAACACTGGCTTTTGTAACCCTCCTGTAACGAATATAGGAAGCTGTGGTTGAATCAAAGTCGGTGATTGTAAAGGTTGGAAGGTTAACCTGGTTTGAACCGATGTCCATCTTTTCGCCTACCCAGTTACGGCCTGATTTAATGAGGTTGTACTGATCGTTTTCGTGAACAATAAAATCGACATAGCTTGTTACGGTTACCGTTGGTGGCAGGGTTGACTGCGCGAGATCCCCAACACGTTTGCCTTGTCCGCCAATGGTCAGAAAATAAAATGAGTAATCGGAGTAGTTGTTTTTTTCGTGTTCGAAACGCTTTGACAGCTGGTCGAGCAGGATTTTATCGGGACCGGTGGCATAAAAGCAGATATAATCTCCCTGTTTGAAAGTGCCTGCCTGAGCGGTCACTACTTCAATCGCGTTCTCGGTGAGGTCGGTCGGTCGCGGTTTGTTGTTTGATTCGGGCAACATGCCGCCACCGTTGCCGAATATGCGGATATTGTCAGGAGTAACGCCTGCCATATCCACGCCCATGGCTTTAATATCGTCATAACTGAGCGAATAGATACCGGTTTTATTTAATCGGAATTTGTACCAGTTGCCTTCGGCAAGCACCGAATTGGTGGTAGAAACCGTACTTTTCTCTGTAACCGGAGTAATGAATGGCTGCGATTGAATAACCATGTCGAACGAAACCATCTTCTCAATTTTTCCCGAACGATTGCGTAACGTATTGAACGAGACTGTCAGCACGTTTCTGCCACGTTCAGTTCCGGTAGTAGTAACAATCTTAACCGAATCAGGTGCCACCGGAACAATTGTGAGTTTTGCCAATTCATCTTTACTTACCGGAGCATACACAACATTTTCGAGGCTCACGCCTTCGGGCATTACATTCTCCTGAAATCTCACAACCCGGTGGTAAAAAGGTGCATAACCCTGAAGGGCATCATTGACGGCATCATCGAAATATAAAACTACCAGCGGCTCTTTTGTGCTGCTGATATTGTATGGTTCGCCCCAGTTCAGCGTGATACTTTGCCGTGAAACCTGGGCTGAGATAAGCAAAGGAACAAACAGAAAAACTGATAGCAAAAAGGTTAAGCGATTCATAATCGATTCGTTTATTGTTACTTATTATAGATGAGCTTGCCCTGAAGTGTTGCCGATAATCCGTCGGCTGTGGAGGAAATGATCTTGTATATAAACATGCCTGCTGCTACTTTGTTTCCATCGCTGTCTCGGCCATCCCAGCGCACAGGCGTGGCGCGCGAACCAAAATCCTGCCTTTCCTGTTCTAAAGTAACGACAGGTTTACCGGTTATCGTATAAATATGCAGAGAGGTTTTAAGCATTTTTCCCTGCTGATTATGGCTGTATGTTACATCGGTGTATTCACTGAAAGGGTTTGGGAAACACAATGGGTTTTCGATCACAAAAGTGCCGGCAGGAACAACTGCAAAATCAATAGCAGCTTCGGATGAGTTGTTGTGAACATCCCACGCACGAACAACAATCCTGTGTTTGCCTTCGGGAAGCCCTACAAGAGGAAAAATTATCTTCCCGCTTTCAAAAGTATTTACGTCCGATTCGTAGTAGTCGTTCAGGATAAACGGATTATCGAGGTTGTCGTCGAGGATGGCTGTCAGGTCATGCCCGATGCCCGTACCAACAGTGTTTATTCCGCTTTCGTCGCTCACTGTAGCTATCAGCAATGGGTTTTCATCGGTTGTGCCGCCATTTATAAAATACCTGTCGTTCATAAACAACTCAATCAATGGGCCGGCATTATCATTCGAAATATTTTGTCCATCGCCGCCAACTACCAGGTTTTCATAACTTCCCGAAGCATCGGTTGTAGCGCTCTGTGCATAATAGCTGATTTTGCCGAAACCGAATTTGTACGAAATGTCGCGGGGCACAATAAAGGAAAAAGTGAAAGAGCCGTCGGTAACCTCGACATTGCCTTTGTAAAGCAGGTTTTTCTGCAAGGAATATGTGAACGGATTGCCGCCGTCGTTGGCAAGCGTGGTTACTTCAACCGCCTTGTCAAAAACCGAAACAGTAAGTGTGCCGTTAAAATCATTGACTTTTCCGCCACCGGGCGAGGTAATCATTCCTGCTACCTTCACTGTGGAAAGTGCTCCTATTGTGTCGGGCGAGGCATCAACAGGCAGTTCGTTGAAGTGCGTTGTAACAACCTTGAGCTCGGGAGTAGTGATGCGAAGGGCGGGA
>JAKLFM010000063.1 GCA_022711175.1 Bacteroidota bacterium
CTCCTTCAATATCACAGTAATAAAAATTAGGAGCCGATCTTATATCCCAGATGTAAACACTCACACCTAAGCCGCTGTTATTGTATATGATCGAGTTATATACCGAAGGAGCAGCCGAATCGTTACAGTAGAATCCTCCGCCATAGCTGCTTGTGTTATTGGCAATGGTGAGGTTTGAAAATATGGGGAACGACCTGATACAGCATACCCCACCCCCGAAAAATACAGCTGAATTGTTGGTTATGAGAAGGTTTGAAATGGTAGAAACAGGAGATGACCTGAGTACTCCCAGCGCACCGCCAAGGCCGCTGCTGTTGTTCTGAAAAACGTTGTTGTAACAAGAAGGATTGCAATCATCAAACGATACTCCGCCACCGACACCGGTTGAGCTATTACCGGTAAAAGTATTATTAACCACCTTCGGGCTGCAATGCATTGCACACACACCTCCACCGTAGCCGTAAACAATACCTGCATTATTGCCTGCATAGTTGGCCGAAAAAGTGTTGTTTGTCACAACGCCGTCGGCATTCCACAGGTAAACGGCGCCGCCTGAATAGTAGCTGTAATTGTGATAAAACAGACAATGGGTGATCTTTATCTTACTGAAGTTTTTGACAAAAATTGCACCACCGTATTGATCGGCCGAATCGCCGAGTGCTTTGCCGTACTCAAACCGGCAAAATGTGAATATTGAGGTGTCGTTTTCTGCTGATGTGCCTTTAAAACGAATGCCGAACCAACCTCCACGATCAGTGTTCTGGTTGTAGAAGTTTGCCGTGTCGCGTACAGTAAACACAATGGAGTCACCCGGCTGCCCCTGGGCAACTAAGGTTCCCAGTATTTCCATTTTAAAATGTGACCAGAAGATAACTCTAGTTCCAGCTGCTATGTGCAGCTGTTGCCCGTTTTCGACTTGTATGTCGTTAATAACCAAAACAGTATCAGCATTCCATGTACCTGAAACAACCCCGCTCACTTCAATCAACGATGCAAATGCTGAAGAAAATCCGAGGATGGTAACAACAAGGAGCAAAAGCAAACGACGGCTCATTTTATTTCACGGTGGTTAAATTCGTACACTCCAAAAACTACCAGGGCTATGGAAATGAACAGGTAAACGAGTGATGGTAAAGGTAAAAACTGCAATTTGTAAGACGGCCCGCTCATAATGTTGAAAAAATGGGAGTAGGGGTAAGTGTATGGATCATATAGCGGTAACCATGTGAGCACTTGTGGATTAGAAATGACACCGGTAACCCCGAGAACGAATAGCACGGCGATGGGAAGTATGGCGAGCGATATCCCGATGGCAATAGGAGCAACCACGTTTTTCAGCCGGAGGCTTAGGATGTACTGTATAACGGTCATGGCAATGCCGGCTATGATAGTTCTGCAAAAAACCGTAATAAGATAACCGTAGTCCATCGTTAACAGCATGTTGGTTTTTGAATTAATGATTGCAAGCAGTAAAAACGAAACCAGCGAGAAAATCAGGAGAAGCAGCAAGGTAATAGCCATCAGTGCGAACGATGCCAGCAGTTTACCGATGAAAAATGCATGCCTGGGAACGGGAAGCGAAATGATGTATTTGAGCATATTATTCCTGTTTTCAATCAGACAGAAAAAGCTGATTGTGAGTACGATATAAAAAGGCAGGAAGAAAGCAGCCACATTGTTGATGTTGTTAACGGCAGCAACCGGGCTCATCGCTTTCTGGTTCCGCATCGAATAGATGAAAAGTGATGCAAGTAATACTGATCCGAGCGGATAAAGAAAAGTTAACCACAAAGCAACAGTCCGACGAAGTTTGATGAATTCGGCCTTAACAACCAAGGCGTACATGGCAGCAATGTTTTTCATGATTTGTTATCCTGGCGTAAAAGTTCGAAGAAAGACTCTTCGAGGCTGAAGGTTTCAGGAATTGCCGAGTAAATCTCAATTCCTGCTTCAATAATTTTTCTGATAATGGCAGCGGCTTCCTGCTTGTTCTGATACTCAATCCGGAGTTGGTTGCCCTGTGTATCGGCACATTCTGAATCACTGAGCAATAACCTGCATCGTTGCACATCGCTGGTATCGAGCAGCAGGATGCCTCCGGTATGTGCATTCGGATTAATGCTTGCGGCATTGCCCTGAAAAAGGATACGGCCATGATGAATAACAGCAACATGGCTGCAAACTTTTTCTATTTCTTCGAGTATGTGGCTCGAAAGAAAAATGGTACAGCCCTTTTCACGGTTGAGTTTAAGCAACAAATTCCTGATTTCGCGGATACCCTCGGGATCGAGGCCGTTAATTGGCTCGTCGAGGATCAGCAATTCAGGCTCACCCAGCAAAGCTAAAGCAAGGCTGAGGCGTTGTTTCATGCCAGTCGAAAACTGCTTGACTGGCTTCTGCGCATCACTGTATAAACCGACAATATCAAGCACTTCGTCAGTGCGGGATTGCGAAATCCCTCTCAGTTGCCTCGTTATTTCAATATTACGGCGTGCACTCAGGTGTTCATAAAGCGAGGGAGATTCAACCGTGGCACCTGTTCGCTTCAAAATATCAATCCTGTTGGCGTTCAGCTCTTTACCGAAAATGAAAATCGTGCCGGGTTTTACATGGAGCAGGCCAAGTAATGCTTTTATGGTGGTAGATTTACCCGCTCCATTCGGACCAAGAAAACCGAAAATGCTTCCTGCTGGCACTACAAGTTCAACACTGTTGAGCACCGGATGCCTGTTGTAAGAGTAATCCAGTTGAGTAGTTCTGATAGCTGCTATGTCAGGCATAACGATCAGTTATAAAGCACGTTACACAATTGAATGGTACATCAATTTACCGGGAGGTGTATTTAATCCCCGATGTTTTCTTATTCCG
The DNA here is from genome assembly GCA_022711175.1 of Bacteroidota bacterium. Taxonomy (GTDB): domain Bacteria; phylum Bacteroidota; class Bacteroidia; order Bacteroidales; family UBA4417; genus UBA4417. The sequence continues at coordinate 2,869 of JAKLFM010000063.1, forward strand.
GTTTCATTCAACCAAAGTACAACGAATTTGTCAATCGGTGATAAGTAAGGCACAACTCTGCCTGTAAAAAGAAATTTTTATATATTGTTGCAAAAGATATGATAATTGAGTAAATTTATAGGGTTGTAATCTGAAAAGCCATGAAAACGAAGTTCAACTTATTCATTGCAGCAATGCTTCTTTTACTGCCGGCTGTTTCTTTTTCACAGATAAAGGACAAGCAACAAAATAAAGAAACGTCAGCAGGCACTTCATTCCCGGTGAGTGTGGGCGAAGCGTCTCCTCCAGTGGGAGGTTCTTCGCTTACCACAGGCGATGCCTTGCTTACCGGTACCGAGGGTAACCTTTATTTTGGTGAAAGCTGGCCCGAGGGAATTATCAGTCTGCGGGACGGTTCACTTATTACCGGGCGGGGATTCCGTTATGATATCTATGCCGACCAGATGCAGATGACGGATGGCCTCGATACACTGGCACTCGCCAAACCGGAGGAGATACACTCCCTCACTTTCGATGGGCATACATTTGTGTACCAGCCTTTTGAGTGTTCTGGATTGGTGAAGCATGGCTTCTTCGAGGTGCTTGTTGCCGGTAAAACCGAGTTGCTGCTCAAACGGTCTGTAACGTTCCACATGAAAGGTGACAACGAGAATAATGCCGATAAATATTATATAAGCGACTGCTATTTCCTGAAAAAAGGAGATAACCCGGCCATAAAAGTTATGTGCAACCGCAAAAGTGCCATGGAAGCTCTTTGTGAGCATCGTGATGAAATAGAAGCCTACATGAAAAGTACAGGGCGAAAAGTGAAAACACCCGGAGATTTAAAAGCACTGGTTGAATATTATAATTCGCTCGAATAGAATCCGCTATGGCATTACTTATAGCTTTCGGTGAAAGGCAGGAATTCGATAATTTTGCAAAAATATCTTTGCTATTCTGTGTCCGAGTTTTCCCTTTTCCTGGCCCACCTTAACGATCTGAATAATTGCAGCATTTGCCCGCGCGAATGCTTCGCCGACCGCTTTTCGGAAAAGTTGGGATGGTGCAAGGCTGGAGCCGGTTTCAATATCAGCAGTATTTGTGTCCATCATGGTGAAGAGCCTGCCATCAGCGGATTGAAAGGCATTTGCAATGTATTTTTCAGCCATTGCAACCTATCATGCATCTATTGCCAGAACTGGCAGATCAGTAGTCGTGATGAAAATATTCCTACGCCGGCGATGGATTTCGACACCGTTATCCGACAGATTACCGGCTTGCTCGACGATGGTTGCCATGCGGTTGGCTTTGTTTCGCCTTCGCATCATGTTCCGCATGTTAAAGCCATCATCGATGCCTTGCGAAGTATGAACCGTAATCCGGTATTTGTTTATAACACAAATGGTTATGACAGGGTTGAGACCTTACGATCACTTGAATCCTATATTGATATTTACCTTCCCGATTTTAAATATATGGACCGCCAGATGGCGCACAACTATTCAGGAGCATCCGATTATCCTCAAGTGGCGCTCGCTGCCCTGAAGGAGATGTACCGGCAGAAAGGCTCAGTGCTGCTGACTGATGAGAACGGCGTTGCCGAAAGAGGGATGGTGGTAAGGCACCTAGTGCTGCCCGGGCATATTGAAAACAGCCTTGAGGTTTTGAATACTATCGCTGAAGAAGTCTCCGTTTCGATCACTATTTCACTAATGGCACAATACTGGCCAACTCCAAATCTTCTGAATCACAATAAATTAGGACGAACAATTTTGCCGGCTGAATATGAGCTCGTGGTTGACGAAATGAATCGTCTTGGCTTCAGGAACGGTTGGGTACAGGAACTGGAAAGCCACGATCATTATCGCCCCGATTTTAACCGGCAACATCCTTTTGAAAAGTGACAGTGATATGGGAATGTAAGTGCATGGAGGCTAATATTCAATCTTGTCCAGCGAGTTTTGCCACTGGTTAAAGACTTCGATTGCTTCGTGCTGCATCAATTGCTCTGATTTGAGCAGTCGTTTTCCGGCTGGCAGGGCAATTTCAGAATAGAAAAGCTCGTCATCAAAGCCGGCAGCTTTGGCATCGTGACGGTCGGCTGCAAAGTATAGCTTCCCTATACGTGCCCACAAAATCGCTCCCAGGCACATGGGACAGGGCTCACAGCTGCTGTAAATTTCACACCCCGACAGGTCGAAAGTTCCAAGTGCATTGCATGCGTTGCGGATTGCAACAACCTCGGCGTGTGCCGTGGGATCGTTGATTTCGGTAACGCGGTTGTAACCGGTGGCAACAATCTGTCCATCACGGACAATCACAGCGCCAAAAGGCCCGCCATTACCGGCAGTAACATTTTTTCCGGCAAGGCTGATGGCTTCAGCCATGAACAGTTTATTCGGTTTTTCTTTCATCGGGTTGCGCGGAACTGAGTCTTTTATGCAAAATTAGCACTTTCGGCCATTAACTTGTCAAATAATCCTTTCCTGTTCTGCGGGTTATCAGTCATTTTCGTGTATGCTATTTGGCATGGTCGTTGTACATTTGCAAAGCCTGGCGTTTTTGTTAAAGAAACTGGCGGTTATAGGAAACTTAGTGTTTTACATTTGTATATGATACAGTAAGACAGTCAGTTGCAGAAACACTTCACAACGAACATTTCTATGAAAAAATATATCGTGATGTTGTTGTTGCTTGCGTTTACCAGTGGTTTCGCACAGCAGCAGGTCTCCGTCAAATCAGCGAAACCAATAGTGCCGGCAGGTTTTTGTGTTTCGTCAGATGCCCTGATTCTCTACAACATGATAAATGATTTTCGCCGGTCGAATAAGCTGCCGGTTATACCGCTTTCAAAATCACTATGTTATGTGGCTATTGTTCATATCACCGACTTGCAGGTGAGCGGTATGGTTGAAAATGGTTGCGGTTTGCACAGTTGGAGCGACAAAGGCGTTTGGAAAGCTTGCTGTTACAGTAAAGATGCAGGCCGTGTATCGTGTATGAACAACAAGCCGAAAGAATTAACAGGTTACCTGGGTGCGGGTTACGAAATCGCTTTTTGGGATGAGGAAAGAGCAACTCCGCTGGGAGCAATGGAACTTTGGCGAACGACTGATGTAGTTCAGAATATGCTGCTCAACCACGATAAATGGCAGTCGAAACAATGGAAGGCAATGGGTGTGGCTATTAAAGGTGGTTTTGCAATTGTTTGGCTTGGCGATAAAGCCGATACACCCCAGGACATGGCCATTTGCGACACTGATTCGCTGGTAATAAAGGGAAAAACGCCTGCTACAGCGGTTTCGTCCAGTAATGCTGCCGGTCCGGCAAACAAGCCTGTGACCGAAAAAGTAAGCACTGTTGACAAGAAGAAAGCCGCACCCGCCGGTGAAAAGGCCGCCAATACACCGGCAAACCCCGATAAACCCGGGGATAAATTCTATCTTGTGATCGCAAGTATGCGCGATGAGAACGCTGCAAAGGACGAAGTTCAGCGATTGCAGAATAAAGGATTCACTGAAGCTGCAATACAAAAAGGCGAGAATCTCTTTCGTATCACACTTGGCGTATATAGCAGCCGCGACGATGCGGCAAGGCGACGCGACGAGTTGGCCAATGAATTTAAAGGAATCTGGATTTTACGGCAATAAATGCTCTCAGTAATTCTTTTTTGCTTTTACTTACGGGTAACCCGACTCTATTGACCATCAATTTGAATCGGCCCAATCCTTAAGATAAACCATTGTTCCTCAATTGATTCTATCTCCAATTTTAAAATCGCAACACCCGGTATTTGCTATTTCCTCACTATCACCCATTTTATGATTTCCAAATTTCGAATTCCCCAATCAACCATTTTCCAATCACCCATACCCCAACGGCTGTGCATAACTCAGGTGATAACTCTTTGCTAAACCCGGTTACATTATTTACGCAAAAAGTTATTTTTGCGGCGCCATGGTAGAAACGACTGAACAATACAATGAAGACAGCGTCAAATCGCTGAAGTGGAACGAACATATCCGTCACCGGCCTGGTATGTACATTGGCAAATTGGGCGACGGATCATCGCACGACGACGGTATTTATGTGCTCCTGAAAGAAATTATTGACAACTCCATCGATGAGTACATGATGGGTCACGGGCGCACAATTGAGGTTACCATCAAGGAACATTCGGTTACGGTGCGTGATTACGGGCGTGGAATTCCGCTGGGCAAACTCGTGGCCTGCGTATCGCAAATCAATACAGGTGCAAAATACGACAGCAAAGTTTTCAAAAAAGCAGTCGGGCTGAATGGCGTTGGTTCAAAAGCCGTCAATGCTTTGTCGAGCCAATTCACAGCAATAACTGTACGGGAGGGACGCAGCAAAACAGCCGAATTCAATAAAGGCGACCTCATAAACGAATCAGCCGAAGAAGCTACCGACCAGCGCAACGGCACACTCATCACGTTCACTCCCGACCAGGGACTTTTTGGGAACTATCATTACATCCCCGAATACGTGGAGCAGATGCTATGGAATTATTGCTACCTCAACACCGGTCTGGTCATCAATTTCAACGGGCAGCGCTTTCAGGCCAAAAACGGACTGCTTGATATGCTCGAACGGGCCATCAATGGCAATCCCTTGCTGTTCCCGATCATTCATATTAAAGATGAAGATTTTGAGTGTGCTTTCACACACAGCAACAGGCAATCGGGCGAAGAATATTATTCGTTTGTAAACGGACAGCATACCACGCAGGGAGGAACGCATCTCACCGCTTTTCGCGAAGCAATTGTTAAAACCATTCGTGAGTTTTACGGTAAAGATTTCGAGCCTGTTGATATCAGGTCGTCAATCATTGCTGCTGTGAGCGTGAAAGTAAATGAGCCTGTTTTTGAATCGCAAACCAAAACCAAACTCGGTTCACAATACATGGAGCCGGGTGGTGTGACCATCAGCAAATACATTAACGACGTTCTGAAAAAGAAACTCGACAACTACCTGCATATGAACGGCGAAACGGCTGAAGCCTTGTACCGTAAGATCTTGCAGAACGAGAAAGAACGCAAGGAGATGGCCAATATCAAAAAACTGGCCCGGGAGAGTGTAAAAAAAGTGAGCCTACATAACAAAAAACTTCGCGATTGCAGGGTTCACTACAACAGCAACGATGAGCGCCGTCTCGAATCTACGCTATTTATCACCGAAGGCGACTCGGCCAGCGGCTCCATCACCAAAAGCCGCGATGTAAACACCCAGGCGGTTTTCAGCCTGCGCGGCAAGCCGCTCAACTGCTTCGGCATGAGCAAGAAAGTAGTTTACGAAAACGAAGAATTCAACCTGTTGCAGGCAGCACTCAATATCGAAGACGATATTGAAAACCTCAGGTATAACTATATTGTAGTTGCAACCGACGCCGATGTGGATGGCATGCATATCAGGATGTTGCTACTTACATTCTTCTTGCAGTTTTTCCCCGATCTTGTAAAAACCGGCCATGTATACATCCTGCAAACTCCCCTTTTCAGGGTAAGGAATAAAAAGAAAACCAACTATTGTTATACTGAGGAAGAAAGGCTTGCTTCGATACGCGAATTAGGGCCGAATCCTGAAATAACCCGCTTTAAAGGCCTTGGAGAGATTTCGCCGGATGAATTCAAGAATTTTATTGGACAGAGTATCCGCCTCGATCCCGTAATTCTTAATCATTCAGGCGATATTCACAAAGTGCTGTCATATTACATGGGGAAAAACACTCCGGAGCGCCAGAAGTTTATTATACATAACCTGAGGTCAGAAGACGAGATTGATAAGGAACTGGTAGCCTGATGGTTACAATTTTGCTTTGGCCTCATGGATTTTCAGCCAGGCATCACTCAGTTTGTCGATAATATCGCTTGCCAGCAAGGCTTCAGGCCCTGATTTAGCTGCAGCCAAATCACCTGCCAGCCCGTGAAGGTAAACGCCCAGCAGGCATGACTGTAGTGTCGTATAACCTTGTGCTGCCAGCCCGGTGATAATGCCTGTAAGCACATCGCCGCTTCCGCCGGTTGCCATTCCGGGATTACCCGTTGAATTGAAATAGCATTTGCCGGCAGGTGTACAAGTTACCGTGTGAGCACTCTTCAGCACGATATAACAGCCGTATTTCACTGCAAACCTGCGCAGTAGATCAAACCTGTCGAAGCTGTTGACTATTTTCCCGGCCAGGCGTTCAAATTCCTTAGGATGTGGGGTTAGGATAGTTTCATGCGGCAGGAATCCCAGCCAGGTTTTATTTTCCGAAAGGATGTTGAGGGCATCCGCATCGAGGATAAGAGGCACATGCGATTCCTGAAGCAGCAGTTTTAGCGCACGTTGCGTGCTGTCAGCAGTTCCGATGCCAGGACCGGCCCCTAATGCAGTGTAACCATCGAGATGAGGAAGGGTGGTAAAGGCATCGTCCCATGTATCAACCGAAACCATTGCTTCGGGAACAGCTGTTTGCATTATTGAAACCCCGCAGCCCGGGATATGGGAGGTTACCAGCCCGGTTCCTGAGCGCAGGCAGGCACGTGATGACAACACCGCGGCACCCATTTTCCCCAGGCTGCCTGTTACCAGTAAAGCATGGCCATACGTTCCCTTGTGTGAAAACTTTTTTCGCGGCTTCAGCATCTCAGCCGCATCCTCCATTCCAATATAAAAGTTATCGGCAGGCTCGGCGGAAATAAACTTCTGGTGTAAACCGATGTCAACAGTTTGCCAGTCGCCCGTAAATTCATCATTTTCGGGAAACATGAAAGCAAGCTTCGGGAATTGCAGGCTTAATGTATGATCAGCTTTCACAATAGCGCCGGCTTTGGGATCGGAAGGCTTGCCGGAGAATAATCCGGAAGGAATATCGACTGAAACAACAATGGTTCTGCAATCATTGATTAAAGCAATTACATCGGCCCATTTGCCTTGTATGGGTTTCGACAATCCCGAGCCGAATATGGCATCAATTACAAGATCGTCTGCTTCAATCAGAGGAACATCGGATACTGTTGCCGTTATTCCGCCGCCGGCTATGTATCGTTCGAGATTTACCATATAATCAGGACTTTTTGCTGCCTCTTCATCAATAACCGCCACAACGTCAATGCCGTCCCGCCATAGCATTCGCCCGATAGCCAGCCCGTCGCCTCCGTTGTTGCCGGGTCCGCAAAATATCACCACTCTTTTAAAGTTACCACTGACTTTTGGCTTTATTATATTATAGCAGGCTATTGCTGCCCGTTCCATAAGGTCGATCGACGCAATGGGCTCATTGGCAATGGTATACGCATCAGCCTGGCGTACCTGTTCGGTCGAAAAAATCTTTACCATAATGATGGTTTGTTTATTCAAAGGTACAAATTCAGAAGAGCCTGCGGGTAAGATTTCTGTGATAAATGCTATGCGAGGAACTACCGGCAGCCTGAAATATTTCACGATAAACAGTAACTTTGCATACTTATTGGATGGAATGACACCTACGGTTAAGGAAATACTTGAAAAGGAACTGTTCACTACCGGGAACCTGGTAAAACTTCTGAGTGCCGGTGATGAAGATACTAAATTGATTTTCAGCACTTCTGCGGCTATCAAGAAACAGTACACCGGTGAAAAAGTCTTTTTCCGGGGGCTGATCGAACTTTCGAATATCTGTTCCAAGAACTGCTATTACTGCGGCATACGCAGGGGAAACAGGAATCCGGAGCGTTACCTTGTTACCGAACCGGAGGTGCTTGAAGCCGCCAGATACGCGCTGGACAATGGTTTTGGCTCAATGGTGATGCAATCGGGCGAGCGGTTTGATAAACGCTATATCGGGTATGTCGAATCGTTGCTCAGGAAAATCAAGGCAATGTCGGCGGGCAAATTGGGCATCACACTTTCAATGGGTGAGCAAACCGAAGAAACATACCGCCGCTGGTTCGAAGCAGGTGCACACCGGTACCTTTTGCGCATCGAAACGTCAAACCGTGAGTTGTACTACAAAATTCATCCCCGCGATGCCCGTCACGACTATGATTTTCGCCTGCAATCGCTTGAACTGCTGCGAAAAACCGGTTACAATGTGGGATCGGGAGTCATGATAGGGCTGCCATTCCAAACGCTTGAGGACCTTGCCGGTGACCTGCAATTCTTTAAGAATTATGATATCGACATGGCCGGCATGGGGCCATACATCGAGCACGTTGACACGCCGTTATATAAATTCAAAGATCAGTTGCTGCCGAAGGAAAAACGCCTTGAGCTGTCGCTGAAAATGGTCGCATTGCTGCGTATTATTATGAAAGATGTGAATATTGCCGCCACCACAGCCATGCAGACCATTGATAAAAACGGGCGGGAAAAAGCGCTGAGGGTAGGGGCGAACATCATTATGCCAAACCTTACGCCACTCAGGTACCGTGAAGGCTATCTGTTATATCAAAACAAACCCGGAATCAGTGAACAGATTGAAGATTCGATGAAAAACCTCGAGAGACAGATTCATAACGCAGGTTGCCTGGTTGGATACGGCGAATGGGGCGACTCTAAGCATTTTGCCAAAAGGCAGACACAGATTCAGTAGTAAATAACAGTATATCAAATAAATACGCGTTCCGCGAATTAAATCACTTCAATGCGCAAGAAGCCTTTTCTCTTGTTTGAAAAAGTCACCATTCTCGATGCTGGTTCCGAAGGCAAGGCCGTTGCACGTATTGATGACATGGTAGTGTTCGTGCCGTTTGTTGTGCCCGGCGATGTGGTTGATATTCAGGTTGTTCACCGGAAGAGGAATTTTATGGAAGGCAAGGTGATGGCGTTCCACGCTTTGTCGCCCGACAGGGCCGAACCGTTTTGCAGCCACTTTGGCACATGCGGCGGATGTAAGTGGCAGAACATGCCTTACCCGTTGCAGTTGAAATACAAGCAGAAACAGGTTGTAGATAATTTCAGCCGGATAGGCAAATTTGCTTTCCCTGAGGTGAGGCCAATACTTGCTTCGCAACGTACGCAAACATACCGCAATAAGCTCGAATATACCTTTTCTGACCGCCGCTGGCTTACGGATGAGGATATGAAACAAAATCCCGAAGCAAGGCAGATGAAAGGGCTCGGATTTCACCTTCCGACGTTCTTCGACCGTATTCTCGATATAGATTGGTGCTATCTTCAACCCGAACCATCGAATAAAATAAGGCTGGCATTGAAAAAGTTTGCGCTGGAGCACAACCTCGGTTTTTACAATACCCGAATCCATGAAGGCTTTCTGCGCAACCTCGTAATCCGCAACACCACAACGGGTGGTTTGATGGTGATCGTAGTTTTTGCCCGTGCTCAATTTGATGAGGAAATGAAATCAGTGCTCGAATTCCTGCACCACGAATTTCCGGAGATCACGTCGCTGATGTATGTGCTTAATACTAAAAAGAACGACGTTATCACCGATCTTGAGGTACATCTATGGCAAGGCGATCCATACATTATCGAAGAAATGCCCGATCCTCATGGCGGGCAGCCGCTCCGCTTTAAGGTTGGGCCGGTGTCGTTTTACCAGACAAATCCTTTGCAAGCATATCATTTGTACAAGACGGCTTATGACTTTGCCGAATTCAAAGGCAATGAAGTGGTTTACGACCTGTACTGCGGTACGGGCACAATTTCAAATTTCGTGGCTAAATCAGTGAAAAAAGTCGTTGGCATTGAATATGTTGAGTCGGCAATACGCGATGCACACGAAAACTCGGTTTATAACAACATTTCCAATACAGTGTTTTATGCCGGCGACCTTGCGAAACTGCTTCATAATGAATTTGTTGCGATCAATGGCCGTCCGGATGTCATCATCACCGATCCGCCACGCTCGGGCATGCACCCGCGGGTGATTGAGCAGCTGCTCGAAATCGGGTCGTCACGCATAGTTTATGTCAGTTGCAATCCCGCGACCCAGGCTCGAGATATCGCACTCTTAACCGGCAAGTACTCCGTAGATGCCGTGCAACCGGTGGATATGTTTCCGCATACCCATCATGTTGAGAATGTGGCATTGCTGAAGATCAGGGAATAAAGAGCGCATGGCTGCGTATTTCCTGTGCCAGCCTGCGGGCATCAGGGTGTGATCCGTTCATAATGATGTGCGCCCTGTTGTAATAATTTTCCCTTTGCATCAGGTGGTTGCTCACATGAGCGAACAAATCTTCGCCCTGCTTCATCATGATGAGTGGGCGTTTTCGCACCGATACCGATAGCCTTTCGGTGAGTTCCTGCGGATTCATCTTCAGGTAAACCGTGATCCCGTGTTTCAACATCAGGTCCATATTATTGGCATAACAAGGTGTGCCGCCGCCTGTCGAAATCACAACATCTTCATCATCAATGTATTCGATAAGCAGTTTTTGTTCCAACTGGCGGAAAGGCGCTTCACCATATCTTGAAAAAAAATCCTGAATGCTTACTTTGTAGCGCGATTCAAATTCTTCATCAAGGTCAGTAATACGATACCCGAGGATGGCCGACAATGACCTGCCAAGTGTAGTTTTGCCGCTGCCCATATAGCCAATGAGGAATATTCGCATGGTGCAAAGGTAATGGAGTTGAGGATGAAGTTTCAAGTTTGAAATTTCAAGTTTCAGAGGATCACGTTTTTTCGTAGTTTTAGTCGTTTATTGATATTGACTATGATACGATATTTGGTTACGCTGTTTCTTGTCATGCTCTTTTTCCAGGATGCTGATGCACAATGGTATTACCGCCAGTTTGGAGTACATTCAATGGATCAATTGAGTAAATCTCAGCTTGAACTCAGCCTTAAATATTTGTTACACCAAAGGAAAAACACGGCCATTGCTTACGGTGTGGCAATTCCCGCATGTGCCGCAACGGGTGCGCTTATGATTCACAGGGCTAATAATTACGGTGCCGATGAGGGCAGCGGGATGGTCGCCGCCCTTGGAGCGACATTGGTAGCGGTTTCGGTGTTCGGACTGGTACCTGTGGCAATAGGCAGTTTAACTGCGCAAAGTGTAAGAATATCCAAAGTGAAAAAAGCGCTTGGCAATCCTGATCTGACTTTTCAATTGTATAATCAAGATAAATTTCCAATCACTGGTCATACAACTATGCTACCAACAGTTGGGGTAAAAATGACATTCAACTTTTAAGGAGAGGTATTCTGTGAGCCTGTCCGATAACAATTAACAATCAGATGATCAAAGCCGAGGATTGCTCAGGACAGGCTAACGCGCTTCAGGTATTCAGCCGCCATCGAAAACTTCAGTTACCGACAATTGAACTCTCCACACCTTTTCCTACCTTCGCAACATGCCTGAAAATCCCCGCGAGATACTGAAAAAGCATTTGGGGTATGATGCCTTCCGCCCCATGCAGGAAGAGATTGTAACATCGGTGCTTCATGGAAACGACACGCTTGCCCTGCTTCCCACCGGTGGCGGTAAATCAATCTGTTTCCAGGTTCCTGCGCTGTGTCTCGAAGGGGTTTGTATAGTTATTACTCCACTCGTAGCACTCATGATTGACCAGGTTGAACACCTTGTTGCTCGCAATATTCCTGCTATTGCGGTGCATTCGGGCATGAGCAGGCACGAAATTGACCTCGCATTTGACCAGTGTACAAACGGAAATATCAGGTTCCTGTATGTTTCGCCCGAGAGGCTCACCACGCGCAAGTTTGCCGAAGTTGCCCGCTTCCTCAAAGTATGCATCATCGCTGTTGACGAAGCGCACTGTATTTCGCAATGGGGTTATGATTTCCGTCCTCCATACCTTAAAATTGCCGACATAAGGCCCTATTTTCCCGAAGTACCGGTGCTCGCGCTTACGGCAACAGCTGTACCGCAAGTGGTGAAAGACATTCAGCAGAAACTGAATTTCAGGAAACCAAATGTTTTGCAAAAATCCTTCTCCCGTCCTAATCTTGCCTATGTAGTTGCATATGAGGAGGATAAGTTTGGAAAATTGTTAAAAATCTGCAAATCGGTACAGGGGCCTGGTATCGTATATGTGCGTAACCGAAGACTTACCAGAGAAATAGCCGAGTATCTGGTGTCGAACAATATTTCAGCATCTTATTATCATGCCGGGCTTGATGCTGCCACCCGCAATCGGCGGCAGCATGCATGGATGAAGGAGGAACAGAGGATCATTGTAGCTACTAATGCCTTTGGTATGGGAATCGACAAACCGAATGTTCGGTTTGTGGTGCATTTCGACCTTCCCGATACGCTCGAAGCATATTTTCAGGAAGCAGGCAGAGCCGGGCGCGATGGTAAAAAGTCCTATGCCGTCCTCATCCACAACAAAGCCGACATCCTTGATGCAAGGCATATGTTTGAAATGTCGTGGCCTGAAGCAGATATGATACGCCGCATTTACCAGTCGGTTGGCAATTATTTTCAGGTTGCCGTGGGCAGTGGACGCGATACGGTTTTTGATTTCAACCTCAACGAGTTTTGTGATACCTATAAATTCAAGCCATTGATTGCTTATTCAGCGCTCAAAATACTCGAGCGCGAAGGTCTGATCGCAGTGGATGACGCTTTCGAAAATTCCTCCAAAGTGCTGTTCCTTGCCGGGAAAGAAGAAATATACCGTTTCCAGGTTGAACATGCTGAGTTTGATAAGCTCATCAAAGTGATTATGCGCTCGTTCTCCGGTGTATTTTCAACTTTTGTGCCGGTTAATGAGCCTGATATTGCCCGAAAACTGAACCTGCAAACCCACGACATTACAAAGATGCTTCAAAAACTGCACCTGATGCGTGTTATTGAATACATTCCGCAGCGCAAAGGAACCCAACTGGCGTTTACTTGTGAGCGCATGGCTTCCGACGATATCGGATTTACTAACGAAGTGTATTATAACCGCAAAAAGGAAGCGGCGCGAAGGATTGAGAATGTTATTCGTTTTGTTTCATCGTCGGTTGCATGCCGGAGCCAGGTCTTGCTCGAATATTTCGGCGAAAAAAATGCCCCCCGCTGCGGAATCTGCGATACCTGTATCGCGAAAATAAAGTCAGAAATCACAGAACAGGAGTATGTGAGAATTGAAAAAGCTGTTGTACAATTACTTGGTGTAGAACCGATGAACCTCGACGGAATAGTGGCCGTACTTAAGAGCATTAAAGAGGATAAACTGCTGAAGGTAATTAGGTTGATGGCTGATAACGAGGTAGTAGATACTGATAAGATGGGGAATTATTCGCTGAAAAAAATGTAAATCCGGTACTCGTTTCAACTATTGCATTTATGGCCATGTTGTTGTCACGCGAATTTTATAACCGCACCAATGTAGTTCAAATTGCCCGTGAATTACTGGGTAAGAAACTATTCACGCATATTGACGGCGAAACCTGCAGCGGTATTATATGTGAGACCGAAGCCTATGCAGGCATAACTGACCGCGCTTCGCATGCATACGGTGGACGAAGGACTGCCAGGACGGAGATAATGTTCAGGCAGGGAGGCACGGCTTATGTTTACCTGTGTTATGGCATCCATTCGTTGTTCAATATCGTCACAAATGTCACAGATGTTCCTCATGCTGTTCTGATACGCGGAATTATTCCGGAAACGAATCAAAATGTGATGGCGAAACGTTCGGGTAAAACAATAAAAAAGAATATGGGTATCGGTCCCGGGAATGTCTCAAAATTGCTGGGGATACACTACTCACATACCGGGCTTGATTTGTGCAGCAAGCCTGTAAAAGGGAATAATGGCGACGCTATATGGCTTATGGACGAAGATGTTCATGTTCCCGCTGAGGAAATTGAAATAACATCGCGCGTAGGAGTAGAATATGCCGGTGCAGATGCTTTGTTGCCATACAGGTTTATTTGGCGGAGCAGCCACTGAAACCGAAATTTGATTGATTTTTGACAAAACAAACGGACGGAAGAAAGATTTCCTCCGTCCGTAGCGTTATCTGAGATCATATTTTATGATTTGATATTCGGCAGTTCGAGGCCGTAACCTTTTTTGCGGTCTTCGGCTTTGAGCAGGAAGGCAAATCCGAGTGCCAGCACTCCCAGCGACATGAAGATTAGCATCGGGATCGTGTAATTATAGGATGGTGGTATAATGGTTCCGTCAGCAAGTTTACTGCCTGCTTTAACGACACACCACCTATCAAGCACCCAACCAATGAGGGCGGGAACTCCCATCAGACCCCAGTTTTGAACCCAGAAAATCATTGCATAAGCTGTTCCGAGTTGCTTTTCGGGGATAATCTTGGGCACTGATGGCCACATAGCCGAAGGCACAAGCGAAAAACCAATGCCGAGAACGATGATGAGGAAAATTGCGAAAATATAGTTATTGAAAACCGGAATGGCGAACATGGCATGTACAAAGATGAGCAGAACAGCGCCAAGGATCATGATGGTAGCGCCCTTTCCTTTACGGTCGTATAGGTTGCCGAAGGTGGGTGTAAGAATCATAGTGCCGAAAGGCAGCAGGCTGGGGATTAATCCGGCAAGCGATTCTTTGACGCCAAACTTATTGACCATCAGGTCAGAAGCATATTTAAGGAAGGGGAAAACCGCCGAATAAAACAGCACACATAGAATGGCAATGTACCACCACCCTTTATTGGTAAAGATGAATTTGATATCAGAAAGTTTGAACTCTTCTTCCGGTTCTGCTTCCCTGCCTGCGTTATCGGCAGCAATGGAGGCATCCAGTTTCTTGTCCATGAATGTGTAAAGGAAGAACGATATAAGGCCGATACAAAGCATGATCAGGCAGATGAGGATGGGAACGCTAACATTGTGCATTGCTTGGGCAATAGGAGCAGAAGTTGAAAGCGCAAGCGCAGTTCCCATTCGGGCTGTGGCCATTTCGAGGCCCATAGCAAGTGCCATCTCCTTGCCTTTAAACCACTTGACAATAATTTTAGAAACTGTTATACCGGCAATTTCAACGCCTACTCCGAAAGTGGCATATCCCAATGCCGCGATCATAACCTGGGCTTTCCATCCGAAAAGTGTTACTCCTTCGAGTGATGTTGTCGAAATAGCCCAATACTTCACGGCCGTACCGACAACCATGATGCTTGCAGCCATCAAACCGGTAAACCTGACGCCCATTTTGTCGAGAATAATACCGCCAAGAATGAGCATGAGCAGGAAGACATTGAACCAGCCATAAGCGCTTGTGAAAAAGCCGTATTCAGTGCTTGACCATCCCTTCTGGCTTTCGAGCAATGGCTTGAGCGGTGCCATAACATCGGCGAGATAATAGCCGCAAAGCATGGTGAAAGCTACCACCGCCAAGGCTGTCCAACGCGCTGTTTTTGAGTCGCGTAATGTTTTACGAATTACTTCTGTCATTTTTTATCGTGTTTTTACATGATTTTAGGAGCCAAATGTAAGAGAATTTCGATTATAACTGCGTGTAACCTTCGAGGTAACTGTTTACTGATTAACAGTATTGGTATTGTAAGCGGTAACAAACCGATCTCTGCCTCTGAAATCTTTTCTGAGCTCGGTATGGGTAAATCCCTGCGATTGAAACAGAGCAACG
>JAKLFM010000064.1 GCA_022711175.1 Bacteroidota bacterium
TGCCACAGCCACCGATAACTGCGATGCCGATGTCACTGTAACCTATGAAGGTGAAATACGCACCAACGGTTCATGCTTTGATTCATACACCTTAACACGCACCTGGAAAGCTGTTGACAATTGCGGTAACGAAACCACTGCTTCGCAGATCATCACCGTTCAGGATGTTACTGCCCCGGTACTTACTGTGCCGGCAAACGTAACCCTGGAATGCTCCGCCGTTCCGGCTGTTGGCGTTGCCACAGCCACCGATAACTGCGATGCCGATGTCACTGTAACCTTTGAAGGTGAAATACGCACCAACGGTTCATGCTCCGATTCATACACCTTAACGCGCACGTGGAAGGCTGTTGACAATTGCGGCAACGAAACCACCGCTTCGCAGATCATTACCGTTCAGGATGTTACTGCCCCAGTGCTGACTGTTCCGGCCAACGTAACCGTGGAATGCTCTGCAGTTCCGGCTGTTGGCGTTGCCACCGCTACTGATAACTGCGATGCCGATGTCACCGTAACCTATGAAGGCGAAGTCCGCACCAATGGCGCTTGTGCCGATTCATATACCCTGACGCGTACCTGGAAAGCTGTTGACAATTGCGGAAACGAAACCACCGCTTCGCAGATCATTACCGTTCAGGATGTTACTGCCCCGGTACTTACTGTGCCGGCAAACGTAACCGTGGAATGCTCCGCCGTTCCGGCTGTTGGCGTTGCCACAGCCACCGATAACTGCGATGCCGATGTCACCGTAACCTACGAAGGTGAAATACGCACCAATGGTTCATGCTCCGATTCATACACCTTAACGCGTACCTGGAAAGCTGTTGATAATTGCGGAAACGAGACCACCGCTTCGCAGATCATTACCGTTCAGGATGTTACTGCTCCGGTACTTACTGTTCCGGCAAACGTAACCGTGGAATGCTCCGCAGTTCCGGCTGTTGGCGTTGCCACAGCCACCGATAACTGCGATGCCGAAGTCACCGTAACCTTTGAAGGCGAAGTCCGCACCAACGGCGCTTGCGGCGATTCATATACCCTGACGCGCACCTGGAAAGCTGTTGATAATTGCGGAAACGAGACCACCGCTTCGCAGATCATTACTGTTCAGGATGTCACCGCTCCGGTACTTACTGTGCCGGCAAACGTAACCGTGGAATGCTCCGCAGTTCCGGCTGTTGGCGTTGCCACCGCTAATGATAACTGCGATGCCGATGTCACCGTAACCTACGAAGGTGAAATTCGCACCGATGGAGCTTGCGGCGATTCATATACCCTGACGCGTACCTGGAAAGCTATCGACAATTGCGGTAACGAAACCACCGCTTCGCAGATCATTACCGTTCAGGATGTTACTGCCCCGGTGCTTACTGTTCCGGCAAACGTAACCGTGGAATGCTCCGCTGTTCCGGCTGTTGGCGTTGCCACAGCCACCGATAACTGCGATGCCGATGTCACTATAACCTTTGAAGGTGAAGTGAAAACCAATGGCTCCTGCAGTGGTTCATATATACTCACACGCACCTGGAGGGCAATTGACAATTGTGGCAATGAGGATACGGCACAACAGACTATCAGGGTGATTGACACTACACCTCCCTATATCAGTGTTCAGGCATCGGACCTCACGGTTGAATGCGACGGACAAGGCAACAAATCAGCATTAAATCAATGGCTTAATTCCAATGGCGGAGCAATAGCTGAAGATTTGTGCGGGAAAGTTACCTGGCGTAAAGATTATCATGGCTTAAGCGATTTGTGTGGTGCCACCGGATCGGCCACAGTTAAGTTCTCAGCATTTGACGATTGCGGCAATGTCGCAACAACGTCGGCCACGTTCACGATTGTTGATACAACTCCACCTTCGATTGACTGCCCTGAAAGTATCGTGGTGAACAATGACCCGGGCTCCTGCGGAACAAATATTTCAATACCGCAGCCTTCGTACCAGGAAAACTGCGGTTCGGCCACATTGCGCAACAATATTAACGCATCAGCCGATGCTTCGGGATATTACCAGACTGGCGTTACAACCATTATCTGGACAATTACCGACGATTGCGGAAATTCAAGCAGCTGCAGCATGACGGTTACCGTAATCGATAATGAAACTCCCGTGATCACCTGCCCACCTGACCTTCAACTTTGCGTGAATGAGCCTGTAAATCCAGGAGTTGCTGATGCTACCGACAATTGCGGAATTCTTGCGGTAACCAGTAATGCACCAGCCACTTTCCCTGCAGGAGTTACTGTAATTACCTGGACAGCCACCGATATCAACGGGTTGACAGCAACATGCGAACAGACAATCACGATTGTGTCCTCGGCAACGGCCTTTGCCGGGGATGATATTGCAGTTTGTGCTGCCGATTCAATATACCTGGCTTCGGCTGCTGCTGCAAACTACAGTCAGATAAACTGGACAACGTCAGGAACCGGCATGTTCAATGATCCCGGGTTGTTACACCCGACCTATTACCCAAGCCAGCAGGATGCTGCCTCAGGAAAAGTTACGCTATACCTCAACACAACCGGAACGGCGCCATGCGGAAATGCCGTTGACAGTCTGGATATAAATTTCATACAAGGCCCCTCGATTGAGGCAGGCAGCAATGCACAAATCTGCTATGGCTATTCATATACAATCAACGATGCTGTGGCTGTAAATTACGGAAGCCTGATCTGGACTATCAATCCTGCCAATGCAGGAACTCTCTCCGATCCTGCTTCACTGCATCCGACATTTACACCTGCTGCAGGCTTTACGGGTACAGTAAGTTTGCGGCTTTTAGCATCAGGAACTTCATACTGTACAAGTCAAATAGTGACTGACGATATACAGCTTACTGTTTTTCAGGAACTTGTGGCTGATGCTGGAGCCGATCAAACCATAACCGCAGGTAACAGTGTAACCCTGCACGGAACAGCAACCGGTGGTACATCGTTTTATACCTGGCAATGGCAGCCAGCCGATTTGCTCACTGATCCGGCAGTTGCTGCTCCAACCACCCTACCTCTTGAGGAGAGCGTATTGTTTACGCTGAATGTGCTCGACCTTGCATCAGGGTGCACCGCTACTGACGATGTACTGGTAGTTGCAGGCACACGCATTTTCGCGCCTGTTGCGATTGTGGATTACGACACCACTGATCCGGGTACACCAGTTACAGTAAGAATTCTCGAAAACGACACCATTCAAACTGTGGCCGGCATTGCCGTGACGCTTTGCGCCGAACCTCAAAACGGAATAGTAATCGTTAACCCCGACAAAACCATCACCTATACTCCCAATCCAAGGTTCAGCGGCAATGACGTGTTCTGTTACATGATTTGCGACGATCATAATCCACCAATGTGCGATACGGCGCTGGTGAAGATATACGTAAAGAGTGATGGTATCAGCATCCTTGATCCGACATCTGGCATAACGCCGAATAGCGATGGACGCAACGATTACTGGATTATTCGCGGCATTCTAGACTATCCCGACAACGAAGTATGGATTTTCAACCGCTGGGGTGATGAAATTGTAAGGTACCAGGGTTATGACAACAAGAGCCGGGCTTGGGATGGCAGATACACGAGTAACCAGCCGGTTCCTGATGGCACCTACTACTACATCATTAAAGTAAAAGAAGTCGGGACCCTGGCAGGTTGGATATTTGTGAGGAGCAGCGAATAGAACGAGTTATGCCACATTACCTGATAACTAACCGAACAAATGACTTTTTGAATCGAGGGTTATTAAATATGGCAAAGGGTTATTCAATGTCAATTGTTAATCAACCAGGCAGTTTAGTCACTTGAGAGAGAAGTTAAAATCTGAATGAATGTCGTCACTAGAGAAACCACGCTTAGTTAATTACTTAACCATTGTTTTATTTGCTGCTCTTGCCGGCCTGGGGGTGATTGTTCTGCTACAGCACAACAAAATAAACCTGCTTACCTTCCTCGAGAACAGGTGGAAGAGCAATTTTGCCTCGCAACTTGTTGAGAACAAGATTTTGAAAAATAAATATGAAAAGCTGGTTGTTTCTTCAGTGACACAGTCGCTTGATTATGAAGACCAGATATTTTCGAAAGAAGAGGAAATCGAACGGTTGTCAAAGCTGGCCGGCAATCTTGGCCTGGAGGTGAAAGATCTTCGGTACCTGCTCTCAATAAAGGCAGATACTATTGTGGATACCATCATCAAGACACGGATTGTTTCGGTACCCGAAGCGGCAGAAGTAAGGTATCACGATACCCTTTATCTCGGCACTTCGGCCGTTTACCGTGTTATGGACCCCAAAGACTCTACTTCGCGCTATATTGCCGAACTGGGCGGAAGTCTGAATGTTTATATGGAACCGGAGCAAAAACAAGGCAAATGGCGAATCAGGAACCTGTTTGTGGCGCGTTCAACCAAACCTGTAATTTCAGTTGATTGTGACAATCCGCTCATAAGTTTCAAAAACATGAAAATGGTTGTTGTTGATAAACGGGAACCAAGAAAAACCAAAAAGCCGATGAAACCGATTACCTCTTCGATGGCTTCATTCTAAAAAGAGAAGATCGGGAGATCACTGTAGATTTTAATTCATAATGGATTCCTGCATTTCGGGTAACCGGTTTGCAGGAATTCTTTTTTAAACCGTCAAAACCAAAATTTCATTCCCAAAAAATGATTAAAACACTATATTGGGATTTGGTGTTCCAATACGGGACAACCGTTGACGGCTCATTCTAAAGACAGTTTGTATATTACTGTTATACTGTTACTTACAATCGATGGCACGACTATTGAATAATCCTTATCACCTGCAAAATTATTACTCATTTATCTAACATTACTAGTACTACTCCGATGAAAAAACTCTTCATTGTCTCGCTGGTACTCATTTCCTCAAGCTTATTTGC
The DNA here is from genome assembly GCA_022711175.1 of Bacteroidota bacterium. Classification (GTDB taxonomy): domain Bacteria; phylum Bacteroidota; class Bacteroidia; order Bacteroidales; family UBA4417; genus UBA4417. The sequence continues at coordinate 4,900 of JAKLFM010000064.1, forward strand.
CCAACAGGATCCGCTTTTTAGCCAGTACATGTTTAATAAACTGGCTGTAAATCCCGGATATGCCGGAACACATCTTGCACTCTCGGCAGATGTTATTAATCGCTGGCAATGGGTTGGTATTGATGGCGCCCCCAAAACGCTGAGTGCTTCGGTACATATGCCAATGAGAAATCCCCGCCTGGGCATCGGATTTAACATTTACAACGATAAATTAGGCCCGTCGATCAACCAGGGCGGGCTTGCTACTTTTGCTTACAAGCTTATTTTCCCGAAATCGGTGCTTTCGTTTGGACTACAGGCTGGTATCAAGTACATGGACATTGACTGGAGTGTGATAGACGTTATTGATAATGAGGATATTTCGCTCATCGGACTCGCAACTAAGAAAGTGGTTCCTGATGCCAATTTCGGCATATACTATTACACCAAGAACTATTATGTTGGATTGTCATCCAAACAGTTGCTCCAAAACCAGATGGCCGTTGTTAACAAGGAAGACAAATCACAGTTTACCCATTTACTGCGTCACTTTTACGGCATGGCCGGTGCAGCTTTCCCCATCACCGAAGGCGTTGTTTTCAGGCCTTCGATGCTGGTTAAATTTGTTCAGAATGCTCCTCCACAGCTTGATGTAAACTGCAGTTTCCTGCTCGCCAATACAATCTGGGTTGGTGCTTCGTACCGTACTGAAAAAGCTGTTTCGGTAATGGCTGAACTGAAGGTGACCAAAACCATCCGAATTGGATACTCATATGATATGTGGTTCAACGCGCTGCAGGAAGCCAACCGCGGGTCGCACGAAATCCGCCTCGGCATTGATCTCGAGTCACTCACCAACCGCATGTTGTCGCCGCGATATTTCTAATCGCAAAATTTCCTTAAGTTTGTAGTCAAACAACAGGTATCATGAAAAAACCTACCGGTATTTTTCTTTTTTTCCTTATCCCTATTATCCTCTCAGCCAATCCGGTGAGAAAAGCCCGGATTGCCATGGAAAAATACGACTACTCGCAGGCTATTGAACTTCTGCGGAAAGCCGTTGAAAAAGAAAAATTCCATAATGCTGCTGTTCCGCTGCTGGCCGATTGTTATCGCATGCAACGCGATATCCTCAATGCCAAAGCATGGTATGCCGAAGCTGTTAACATCCCCGAAGCAGCGCCCGAAACATTCCTTTACTATGCTCAGATGTTGCAGGCAACAGGCGAATACAGCAGAGCGAGGCTAATGTATATGACTTACTCACAAAAATCGGCAACCGAAAACGAGTTGAAATTTGTGGCACATTGCGACAGTGTGCTCGGCCCCTGGAGAAATCTGCAACCATCGGCCGAAATAAGCAATGTTCAAAACATCAATACTTCGCAAAGCGACTTTGGCGCCGCCTTTCATGAAGGTTACCTTGTCTTCGCTTCCGACTTTATCAACCAGGCCGTAGGCGCAAATCCATACGGATGGACCGGCAACGGCTATCTCGACATCAAGAGATCAAAACCTGCTGAAAAAGGGGTTTATACGGAAAAACTCGGTAAACCCCAGTCATTCAGCATGAAACTGAATCAACCGTACCACGAAGGCCCTGCCTGTTTCAGTCCCGACGGTAATACGATCTATTTTACACGGGCATACAAGGACAATGCCAACAGGAAAGACGGCATAAAGACCAACCTCCTGAAGATATTTATTGCCAAACACACCTCGGTGGGTTGGAGCAATCCCCAGCCTTTCCGCTTCAACAGCAAGGAGTATTCGGTAGGTCATCCTGCCGTTTCTCCCGATGGAAAATATCTCTATTTCGCCTCGGATATGCCCGGTGGACAGGGCGGTACCGACATCTGGCGCAGTTCCATTGACAAGGATTCCATCGGAATGCCCGTTAACCTGGGAAATGTGATAAACACTGCTGATAATGAGATGTTTCCGTACATTTCAGATGATGGATCGTTATACTTTGCCAGCGAGGGGCATCCCGGCTACGGTGCGCTCGACCTCTTTTGTGCAGAAAAACACGGTGAAAGTTGGACAACACCGGTTAACCTGAAAACTCCGCTGAACAGTTCGTTCGACGATTTTGCAATCGCTTTCGCCCCCGGCACAAAATCAGGATATTTCTCATCCAATCGCCCCGGAGGTATGGGCAATGATGACATTTACTTTTTCAGGATGATAGAACTACCGCCGCCACAGGTTCCGGTTCTACCGGAACGTCCAAAACAGGAATACATCACCGGTGTTATCCGCGACAAAGTTTCCCTTGAACCGATCGAAGGTGCAACCGCCTTCATACTGCATCCAAAAACAGGGACTATCACCACGGTCAAAACAGGCCCCGATGGCAAATACCAACTGCCGGTTGATGATGCCGATGAGTATGTTGTGAAAGGCATGAAGCCCGCTTACATTGCCGATTGCCTCAACATAGCGGTTCAAACATCGGATAACGACACCATGAACAAAGCGACCCGCGACCTGTTGCTCGACAAACTGGCCATTAAACGCACGTTCAGGATCGAAAATATTTACTACGATTTCGATAAGTACAACATCAGGGCCGATGCCAAACCTGAACTCGATAAACTGGTTACGATCATGAACGAAAACCCCATTAATGTGGAGCTTGGCTCGCATACTGACAGTCGGGGCTCGGTGTCGTACAACGATAAGCTCTCGCAAAACCGCGCCAACTCGGCTGTGGAGTACATCATTTCACAGGGAATTGATAAAAGCAGGATCACTGCGAAAGGCTATGGTGAACACCAGCTTACCAATAAATGCTCCGATGGCGTAAACTGTACCGAAGAAGAACATCAGGCCAACCGCCGTACCGAATTCAAGATCACTGAATACAGCTCTCCTGAACAGCAGGCAGGCCAGTTTAACCCCGACGCCTTTTCAAACGGCATGAAGATGAATATCAAGGCATTGCCTGACGATTTCTTTAAACCTTGCAAATAGGCAAATGAATTCAATGAAAAACTCCGGTGCCAAGCCGGAGTTTTTTTATAAGAATGGGTTGTTGATTTTTTCGTACCCGATGCTTGTATCAGGCCCGTGCCCCGGCAACACAGTGTAATCGTCGGGCAAAGTGAACAATTCTTCAAAAATGCTCCTGCGCAATAATTCAAGATCACCGGTAGGCAAATCGGTACGTCCGATGCTGTTTCGAAACAGCACATCGCCGGTAATCACAAACCTGTCGACGTCGCTGATCAGGCAAATGCTGCCGGCAGCATGACCGGGCGTATAAACCACTCTTAATTCCGAATTGCCGAACCGCACTATATCTCCCTGTTGCAGGAACCCGGCAGGAGAAATGACAGGCTCAATTTCAATACCGAACATTACCCCGAACTGAGTAGCCGTTGACAATAGCTGAAGCCCGTCGCGGTGCGCATAATAACCGATGTTGTATTTCCGGCACAAGCAATTATTGGCAAGCACATGATCAATATGCAGATGCGTATTGACAAGCATGGCAGGCTTCAGGTGATGCTGAACCATGAAATCGTTCAGTGCCGACTTCTCGCTATCGCCCACACACGCAGTATCAACCAGCAGGCATTCGCCGCTGCCGTCATACAAAACAAAGCCGTTTACACCGAACGCATTGAATACAAAACGTTTTATCTCTATCATGTGCCGAAGATATAATAATCAGGAAACAGCAAAGTTATTAATAATGTTTCGGCATGAGTCGTGTAAACAATACGTTGAATATTATTGTTACCTTAGCATTCAGGATTTTCGACAGAAACGGTATGCTTAAATCAAATAATAAACTGCTGATTATCACGTTTTTATCAGTCGTCTTCGGATTGCTGATGAAACCAGGAATTTTGAGGGCGCAGTTTTATACCGGATCGCAAATGACTTTCGGCAAAAACCGGGTGCAGTACCTCGATCAGTTCTGGACATTCTATAAATTCGACAAGTTCGACGTTTATTTTTACCTCAACGGGAAAGAACTTGCCATGCACACCGCCCGTTATGCTGAACAATGCCTGCCCGAGATTGAGAAAAAACTCGAATCGGCACTCGATACCAAAATACAATTCCTGGTATATAACACCCTTAACGATTTGAGGCAGAGCAATATAGGCCTGATGAACAATGAGCAGTACAACACCGGTGGAGTTACACACATCATTGGTCACAAGGTATTTCTTTATTTCAATGGCGACCTCAACCATCTGAACCGGCAAATAAGGTCAGGCATTGCGCGCTTAATTGCCGAACGAATGATTTACGGAGAAACCATTGGCTCACAGATTAAAAACAGTGCCGTTACTACCCTCCCCGACTGGTATCTTAACGGACTGGTTTCATACTTTGGAAAAGAATGGGATACCGACCTCGACAATAAAATGCGAAACGGTATCCAAACAGGCCGGTTCCTTAAGTTTAACCACCTTCAGGGCGAAGAGGCTACCATTGCCGGACATTCGGTCTGGTATTACATTGCCCAGAAGTACGGCGAAAATGTTATACCCAACATCGTCTATATGACCCGCGTAAGCAGGGGTGTTGAAAGCGGTTTCCTCTACGTTCTTGGAATATCATTTAAGAACCTGATGAAAGACTGGAAAGCCTGGTACAAAGAAAAGTATGCAACTGCTTCAGGCTACACTGCTTTTGGTAATGCGCCTGCAATAAAACTTAAGCCTGACCGGGTTTACGGACACGTTAAAATAAGCCCCGACGGTGAGAAACTGCTCTACGTTTGCAATGATCATGGCTTGTATAAAGTGTTCATATACAACACTGCAACCGGCAAAAAGCAGCGAATTTTCCGCAAAGGGTACCGACACGACGATAAAATTGAATACACCTATCCCCTGCTCGCATGGCATCCGGGTTCACAGGTTGCAGCCATGATAACCGAACATAAAGGTCTGCTATGGCTCTATTTCTACGACCTGGAAACCAGGAAATGGACAAAACAAAACATCTTCGGTTTTCAGCAAATACTTGATTTCAGCTATTCGCCTGATGGGCGAACCTTTGTTTTTTCAGCCATTCAGCGTGGCGAATCAGACATCTACCTTTATAATATAGCTGCCAATTCGGCTGAACAGCTCACAAGAGATAATTACAACGACCTCAATCCCAGGTTTTTGCCGAAAACGGGAAAAATTATCTTCAGCTCAAACCGCAACGACGACACATTGCGCTTTGATAAAGATATACCTTTAAGATACAGAGGGCAGCCAAATCACGACCTGTTCCTCATTGATGTAGCCCCCGGCAATCGTTCACTCAGCCGCATAACCCGCACACCACTGGCAAATGAGGTACAACCAATGGCTTACACACCCGGGTTTTTTACATACCTCAGCGATGCAAACGGTATTTACAACCGCTACCTGGCAAAGTTCGACAGCGCCATCTCTTACGTTGACACAACTACGCATTACAGGTATTTTACCCGCTCATATGCGGCTACAAACTTCCCTGGCAGCATACTATCGCAGGATGTGAGCCCCATTGCCGGAAAAACCGCCGAAGTATTTATCGAAAAAAACAGGAACAGGATCTACCTTTCGGATATTGAGCCCGTTAACACATCATCGCCGTTGCAACTCGAAAGCACACCTTACCTGGATAAGGTCAAACAAAACTACGACCGGCAGCAGGCTTCGGATGCATCCGGTAAAACCTCCAAATCAAGGGCAAAACGCAAACGGTTCACCAATGTGTATGAAAAAGAATTAGTCCCGTCAACTGATACCTCGTTCATTGATATTAACAACTACAGGCTCAGCGATGTTACAGGGTTTAAGGGCGATTCGCTCGCAAACACACGCCGGAAGGGAACAAATTCCAATGCTCTTAAAGATTCCATACCGCCAAAAGTGAGGAATTACAATGTTGAATACAGCATTAATCAGCTAATTAACCAGTTGGACTTTTCGTATCTGAATGCCAGCTATCAGCCGTTTACAGGATATGCAGGCCCAATCTATCTCAATCCCGGTACCACAGCTTTGTTTACAATCGGGGCCACCGACCTTTTGGAAGATTACCGCATTATTGGCGGTGTACGGCTTAACTTTGACCTTGTGAACAACGAATACCTTATTGGCCTCGCCAATCTCAAATCGCGGGTTGACAAGGAGATGTATTTTCACCGTACTTCGTACGACATCAATTATACCAATGCACTGGTAAGGCACCGCATTCACGAAATTAATTACATACTGCGATACCCTTTTACTGAGGCATTAAGCCTCAAGGGTACAGTCCTGTTACAAAACGATAAAACAGTTGTAATGTCAACCGACCAGTTTACGCTTACCGAAAAAGGCGATAACAACTACTGGGCTTCCGCCAAAGCGGAATTGATTTTCGACAATACCCGCGAGATAGGAATAAATCTTTACCAGGGAATGAGGTATAAGATTTTTGGTGAATATTACCAGCTGGTTGAGAAAAACACCACCAATATGGCGGTTGTTGGACTTGACATCCGGCATTATCTGCGCATACACCGGTCGTTTATATGGGCAAACCGCATTGCAGCCAGTACATCGTTTGGCGAGAACAAACTCATGTATTACCTGGGCGGTGTCGATAACTGGATCATACCGACTTTTAACGCCGACAACAGTATTGACAGGTCGCAGAACTATGCATATCAAACACTTGCCACTAACATGCGCGGGTTCGACCAGAATGTGCGTAATGGCAATTCATTTGCCGTGATCAATTCGGAATTGCGTTTCCCGGTTTTCAGGTATTTCTTCAACAGGCCTTTAAAGATGGATTTTCTCAATAACTTCCAGGTGGTGGGTTTTGCCGATGTTGGATCTGCGTGGAAAGGGCTGAACCCGCTCTCGGAAGAAAACACCTATTTCACCCGCACTATTTACCAGGCGCCGCTTTTAGTCACCGTGCAGGTGCAAAAAGACCCCTTTGTGGCGGGTTATGGTTTTGGACTGCGAAGCCGGCTTTTCGGATATTTTGTGCGTGCCGACTGGGCCTGGGGAATCGAAGACGGCACCCGCCAGGGACAAATGTTCTACCTTTCGTTCAGCCTCGATTTCTGACCCTGGAATATAGCCGGTCAGAAATGATGAGCGTTTTTTCAAATCTTCTTTAATAAACGATTGAAATTCCCATGAAAATGAGCTTACAAATTGTTCTGATACTGGTGCTTATCGGTCTGACTGCAGGCATTTTCGGTGGTATGGTCGGCCTTGGCGGCGGTGTTATCATGATTCCGGCCATGATTTACTTCCTCGGCATGACGCAGCTGCAGGCGCAGGGTACCAGCCTTGCCGTAATGTTACCGCCCATCGGAATTTTCGCAGCCATCAACTATTACAAAGCCGGCCACATTGACTGGCGTTTTGCTTTAATCATCGCCATCGCCTTTACGCTTGGAGGATATTTCGGTTCAAAAATTGCCCTGAACGTGCCCGCACATGTCATTCGCAAGTTTTTTGCCGTTTCGCTCATTGCAATAGCTATCAACTTGTTTTTCAAGAAGTAACAACCACAATCACCGGGTAAAGCGATTACCGGGCAACACCTCACTCCCATGGCAGGCAGTCCGATCGACAGACGTATCATTAGCTTCATCAACAAGCATCATATTTTCACACTGGCAACATCATCAGCAAACAGCCCGTACACCTGTACCTGCTTTTATGTTTACATCGAAAGCCTCAATCTATTTGTATTCACTTCGGATGAAGGAACGCGTCATGTAGCGGAAATGGCTGCACAACCCAGGGTTGCCGGAGCCATTGCCCTCGAAACCAAAATTATCGGCAAAATACAGGGGATTCAGTTTACAGGGATAAGTACATTGCTGGAGGGCGAACTCTATAAAAAATCATTGAAAGCTTATCTTAAAAAATTTCCATATGCGGGTTTTAAAGAGCTGACCTTGTGGGGAATAGAACCCGATTTTATTAAAATGACACACAATATGCTGGGCTTCGGTACAAAACTTACCTGGCGTAAGGACGAAAACTGACTTTTTAACAACTGATTTCAGGAAAAGTGTTCATTCATTCTTTTGAGAAATGTAAATGTCACAGAGTCAAACTTGCGGAAGAATATGAATAAAACAGAAACCGATAATACTACTTGCTTCTTAATAATATTATTCTTATAATCGTAACGCTTGATTGACGGGCATTCCAGAAGCGGCTATTTGTAAGGGTTTCGTTACTTATAAAGACTGTTTATGCCTGTATATCAGACAATTAAATATCTATTTTAAAATATTGTTAATAACTGCTTTTGGTGAAGTTTTATACCTTGTTGTAAATTGGTCAAACAGTTTGTAAGCATGCTAACAGCATGCTATCTTATTGTAAATAAACTATTTATGCTCTGCAGTAACTAACAAAACAGTCAAGCGGAATGACCATGGACGCAGACCTCTTTTCGAGTATTGAAACACGGACCGACAAGGATACCTCAAAGACTTTTTACGACGAAGTATTGAAAAACCGCAATCGCCCGGAAATACCAACCGAACCTGCAGCAGAAACAGAGCAGGAGATTATTACATCCAAAACAACCGAAGCAGTAACTACAATGCAGGAATTACCCACTATGCCGCCTGAAAAGAAATTGACACCCTATAATCACGAAGAAGTGCTCGAAGCAGCCACAATATATTTCAAAGGAGATGTGCTGGCCGCCAATGTGTGGATGAACAAATATGCCCTGAAGGACAGCAAGGGCAATATTTACGAACGCACACCCGATGATATGCACAGGCGCCTGGCCTCGGAGGTTGCACGCATCGAAAAGAAGTACCCAAATCCCATGAGCGAAGATGAACTCTTTGAACTATTCCGCGAGTTCAGGTACATCATTCCCCAGGGCAGCCCCATGGCCGGTATCGGTAACCAGTTCCAGATATCATCCCTTTCGAACTGTTTTGTGATCGGCAGCGACGAGAACCAGGATTCGTACGGCGGAATCCTCAAAGTTGACCAGGAACAGGTGCAACTGATGAAACGCCGCGGCGGTGTAGGGCACGATTTATCTCATATACGTCCCTACGGCAGCGATGTGAAGAACAGCGCACTTACCTCAACAGGCATTGTTCCTTTTATGGAACGATACTCAAACTCAACACGCGAAGTTGCCCAGGATGGCCGCCGCGGAGCCCTTATGCTCTCCATCTCTGTACAACACCCTGATTCAGAGAGTTTTATTGACGCAAAAATGGAACAGGGGAAAGTTACCGGCGCTAATGTTTCGGTAAAACTTGACGATGCTTTTATGAAAGCCGTGAAAGCCGGTGAGAATTATGAACAGCAGTATCCGACTTATGTTCCGAATCCTACTACAACCAAACAGATAGATGCCCGGCATCTCTGGAATAAGATCATACATAACGCCTGGCAGTCGGCCGAACCGGGTGTGCTGTTCTGGGATACCATCATCCGCGAATCAGTACCCGATTGTTATGCCGACCTCGGTTTTAAAACACTCTCCACCAATCCCTGCGGCGAAATCCCCCTTTGCCCTTACGACAGTTGCCGTTTGCTGGCCATCAACCTCTATAGTTATGTTGATAAGCCTTTCACACCCGAAGCGTCGTTCAATGCCGATTTGTTTGCCAAACATGCCCGTTATGCGCTCCGCATCATGGACGATATTATTGACCTCGAGATGGAAAAAATCGACGGTATCCTGGCCAAGATCAATTCCGATCCTGAGGATGAAGAAACCAAGCGAACCGAAAGAATACTTTGGGAAAAAATCCGCACCAAAACCTTACAAGGACGTCGCACAGGTATTGGCATAACCGCCGAAGGCGACATGCTGGCTGCGTTGGGCTACCGTTATGGAACCGACGATGCTACCAGTTTCAGCGTTGAAGTGCATAAAACCCTTGCCATTGAGGCCTATGGTTCATCAGTTGACCTTGCTGCCGAACGTGGCGCCTTCCCAATTTTCGACATCGAACGCGAAAAAAACAACCCGTTCATTCACCGTATTAAGGAAGCTGCCCCTGATGTTTACCAGAAAATGGCTGTACACGGCCGCCGCAACATCAGTATGCTCACCATTGCACCTACCGGCAGCGTAAGCATCTGCAGCCAGACAACCTCTGGAATTGAACCGGTGTTTATGGTCAGCTATAAACGCCGCCGTAAAGTAAATCCCAACGACAGGAACGTAACAGTGACATTTGTTGACGAAGTTGGCGACTCATGGGAAGAGTACAATGTTTTCCACCCCAAATTCCTTGAATGGATGCGCGTGAGCGGTTATGATGTTGATAAAGCCAACCATCTTCCCGAATCTGAATTAAATGCACTGATCGCCAAATCGCCATATTACAAAGCCACTTCAAACGATATTGACTGGGTGGCAAAGGTAAAAATGCAGGGCGCTATCCAGAAATTTGTTGACCACAGTATAAGCGTTACCGTTAACCTTCCAAAAGAGGTAACCGAAGAACTGGTGAGCGAAGTGTATCAGACAGCCTGGGAAAGCGGCTGCAAAGGCATGACGATATACCGCGATGGCTCACGCTCGGGTGTGCTTGTAAGCAACGAATCCAAGAAAGACAAGGAAGAAACCATCGAGTTTAAAGAAACGAAAGCGCCGCCGAGGCCCAAGAAACTCGAAGCCGATGTTGTGCGCTTTACCAACGAAAGCGAAAAATGGATAGCCATCGTTGGTTTGCTGAACAATAAGCCTTACGAAATCTTTACCGGCAAGAGCGATGATTTCTTCCTGCCCGACTGGGTTGAAAAAGGCTGGGTAATTCGTCATAAAGAAGCAGGTGAACCTGCTCTCTATAACTTCCAGTACCAGGACAGGCAGGGCTACAAGGTGACATACGAAGGCCTGTCGCGCACATTCGAAAAAGAGTACTGGAATTATGCCAAACTTATATCAGGAATTCTGCGACACGGCATGCCACTGCCCTATGTTGTGAGCCTGGTCGAAAATCTCACTTTCGATAAAGACTATATCACCACATGGAAGAACGGGGTTGTACGCACACTCTCGAGGTATATTAAGGAAGAACGTCAAACCGGGGAAGCCTGCCCCAAATGCGGCCAAACCGATGCCCTTTACCGTAAGGAAGGCTGTGTGTATTGCAAGCACTGCGATTACTCGAAATGCTCATAATAACCTGCTTTGATTCTGCTTACTGCCCGGGACCGCGAGGTTCCGGGTTCTTTTTTTAGGATGTTTCAGATGACAGGGTAATAATGCTAAAAGCCGCCCAAAAAGAGCGGCTTTTAACAAATAAACAGATTTTTGAAGCGATCGGCTTATCGCTGACACTGCTGTTAGTAATTCTCGGCTTTCTTTTCGAAATAGGATTGCGGGTGTTCGCAGCACGGGCAGTTTTTAGGGGGCTTTTTGCCTTTATGGTGATAACCGCATTTACGACATACCCATACGGTTTCCTCTTCGCTTTCGAACACCTTGCCTTCTTCGATGTTTTTCAGCAACCTGAGATAGCGTGCTTCGTGCTCCTTTTCAACCGTGGCAATGAGTTTATAGGCAATCGCGATTTTCTTGAATCCTTCCTTTTCGGCAATTTCGCCAAACTCCTTGTACAACATCGTCCATTCTTCATTTTCGCCTTCGGCGGCAGCTTCCAGGTTTTCGGCAGTAGTGCCGATAACACCTGCAGGATAGGATGCCGTGATTTCAACCACTCCCCCTTCGAGGAATTTGAAAAATGTTTTGGCATGGGTTTCTTCCTGCCGTGCGGTTTCTTCAAAAAAGGCGGCAATTTGTTCGTAGCCTTCTTCACGCGCTTTCTTGGCAAAAAACATATAGCGGTTTCGTGCCTGCGACTCACCTGCAAAAGATTTCAGCAGGTTCTTTTCTGTTTGGGTTCCTTTAATACTTTCCATTTTTTAATTGCTTTGGAGATTTGAAATGTTATGAATCAGTTGATTATCTCGACTTTGTTAGTATGAGGATCAGAAATGGATTTTATGGTAGTCGTAAAACTGGCTGTCGCGATATGCCCTGAACTTCTCGGCAATCAGAATAAATATCTGTAAATTATTGTCGGCAAACCACTTATGTGCGTCGGGTTTGTTGTTACAGGCGTCGCACAAGGTGCAAAGCAGCCCGAAATCGTTGCGTTTGAGCCACATATAGGCTTCAACCTTGCCATCAATAGCCTGGTCGAGTGCTGCCAGTTGCGGAAAACCATTCTTCAACAGCCAGTCGCCAGCCTGCTCACTGCCACGCAGAGCCGCCGAAAAAGCTGCTAATTCGGGATAGCCGTTTTTAAGCAACCAGTTGAAAATCTCTGCATTGCCGCTTAAAGTTTCGGCAAAGGCAATGAGTACTTTCGGGTCGTAATCGAGCATGGCTGCAACGTTTCAGTAAAGTTACTGAAGATTAGCTTGCCTGTGTTAATTAGGCGAAAGATTTTGAAGCTGAAAAAAATGGAGTAGCGTTTTGGAGATGCAGCCATTCTCAGCAAAATACTTCGGCTTTGAGGCCAATGGTTTCCACCCTACCGGCAAGTATTAAAAGTTCTGATTCACTTACTTTTTCAATTGAAGTATAGGGCGTTCGCCTGTCGATGGGATAAAGCATGACCAGTTTAGGCCTTATTTTTTCGAGGTGGCTAAGCCAAAGCGCCACCTCATGCTCCACTGTATTGTCAATCATTTTTCCCTCTATCACTCCGCGCAGGAATAATGACTGAATTGTGAGATCGCCTTTGAAAGCAACCAGCCGTTCAACAACTTCGTCGAGGGTGATACGGGCCAGCGGGCGGTTGATTGCCTGGAAGGTTTCGTTGGTGCCTGCATCGAGCTTCAGCACGTTGTTATCGATTTTGTTTAGTGCCTCAACCACGGCTTTGCGGTTGAGCATGGTTGCATTCGACAAAACCGTTATTTTGGCGGCAGGAAAGTATTGATCGCGTAATGCAATCGTGTTGTCTATTATGGCGCCGAACTGCGGATGAAGGGTGGGTTCGCCGTTACCGGCAAAGGTGATATTATCGGGCGACAGCGACTCAGCGGCAAGGGCTTCAAATCGTTGTTGCAGCGATTCTTTTATTTCCCCGGCCGTGAAAAGCTTCGGTTTATGTCCACTGTGCTTTGTAAGCCCGCATTCGCAATAAATACAGTCGTAGGAGCACATTTTCGAATCGAGCGGAAGCAGGTTAATACCCAGCGAAACACCAAACCTGCGGCTGCGCACCGGTCCAAATACAATCTCATCGAACAGTATTCCCGCCATAACATTCTTTTATGCAAAAGTACGCTTAATCACCAATACCAAAAGCGATATTTCGCCATTGCAGAGGAGTGTTTTGACTTTGTACTCAAATGATTTTGGTCTTCAGGCGGCTTTTACCTTCGGCTGAACGAATGAAAATATAGCTATTTTTACAGAT
>JAKLFM010000065.1 GCA_022711175.1 Bacteroidota bacterium
ATTTCGTTTAAGAAGGATGGCCGGCGAATAGCCTATGATATTTGCCCGGTAAATATTGCCCTGAATTATATCGCCATGCAAGCGGGATTGGATTACGATGAAGGCGGAACGATGGCTGCTTCGGGCAAAATAATTGCACCCCTGCTTGATAAACTCAATAATATCAGTTTTTATCATCGTCAGCCGCCGAAATCTCTTGGCCGCGAATGGTTCGAAAACGAGTTACTGCCTTTGCTTCAACCAGACAAGTTCTCCCTCGAGGATATCTTGCAGACACTGGTTGAGCACATTGCCATCCAGATTGGCAAAAGCTTACCCTCAACGGCAAATACCATGATTGTAACTGGTGGAGGCGCTTTCAATAAACACCTGATTTCCAGAGTAAAATTTCATTGTAATGCTCAGGTCATTCTTCCCGATAGAGAAATAATCAATTATAAAGAAGCGCTCATTTTTGCCTTCCTCGGATTGCTCAGGATACAGGAAATTCCCAACTGTATGCCTTCAGTAACAGGCGCTTCGAAACCCGCTATTGGCGGGGCTGTATATCTGCCCTGAAAGCGAAATTCACCTTCTCTTTTCTGAATCCTCAAGAGGTGAGATCAGAAGAAATCTCTACATTTGCAGCCTGTATCAACCTTGCAAACTCATGAAAAACCCACTTTTACCAAGAATCGCAGGTTTACTGGCAGTGCTCCTGCTGGCTCCTGTAATGACATTTGCAGCAACCACTGCCACCATGCCAATGATTTTGGGCATACGTATTGAATTTATTCTTTTTGCCCTCACACTTATTGGTGTTGCAATCTTCCATCATAAAACGATGTATGTTGCATTAACCGGATTGGTTTTAATCCTTATAGCGAAATACATTTTCATGCCCGAGTTCTCTCTGCTTGAGCATATTACAGGGACTCCTGAGAAAGAAGGCGAATGGCGCATTTTGCTGAACCTTCTTGGGCTTTTATTAGGTTTTGCCATATTGGCCAAATATTTCGAGGAATCGGGTGTCCCCGACTGGCTGCCAAAGGTACTGCCTGATGACTGGAAAGGAGGGCTGGTGCTTCTATTCGCAGTAATGGTTCTTTCCTCATTTCTCGACAATATTGCTGCAGCTATGATTGGCGGTACTATTGCAATGGTTGTTTATAAAGGAAAGGTGCACATGGGTTTTCTGGCCGCAATCGTTGCTGCAAGTAATGCCGGCGGTGCCGGGTCGGTTGTTGGCGATACCACAACCACGCTGATGTGGATTGACGGTGTGAATCCTCTGGACGTAACTCACGCATTTGTAGCATCAATTGCTGCATTCCTGATTTTTGGAGTTATTGGTGCGCTTCAGCAAAATAAGTATCACAAAATTCAGAAAGATGCTTCGAAAAAATATAAAATTGACTGGGGCAAACTGGCAATTGTGCTCCTTATTCTTGTTTGTGCCATCATTACCAACTGGGCTCTGGATTTTCCGGCAGCGGGTGTTTGGATTGCCATCCTGATCGGCAATTTCATCCGTAAAGCCCCATGGCACGAAATCCCAAAATCAATACAAGGCACCATATTCCTGATGGCACTTGTAACCTGTGCTTCGCTGATGCCTGTCGAAGAACTGCCTGCTGCCTCGTGGCAGACTGCTTTTTCGCTTGGTTTTGTATCTGCCGTTTTCGATAATATACCTTTAACCAAACTTTGCCTTGAGCAAGGCGGTTACGATTGGGGTGTGCTGGCATATACTGTAGGATTTGGAGGCTCAATGATATGGTTTGGCTCTTCAGCTGGCGTTGCTCTTTCGAATATGTATCCCGAAGCCAAATCGGTTGTAAAATATGTTAAACACGGCTGGCATGTTGCAGTAGCCTATATCGTAGGCTTCTTTGTAATGCTTGGCCTTGTTGGCTGGCATCCGCACACTCCTCATCGCAAGGAGCATCAGCAGAAACTGGAAATGGTAAATCCCCCTGCTGCACCTGTTGCAAGCGATTCGATTGCCGTATCCAATTAGCGATTCCTGAACCCGTTTCGGGAGTTTGACACCATCGTCTCGAAGACGATAAAATAATTTCCTTTTTTCAAAGTTATTATTAACAGCCAGGTGTTTACAATTAAGCCCGGGCTGTTAGTTCCTCATTACCATTGTTCTATACTTTTAAGTGCAAATTCATTAAACATGATACCCGGCATTCTCCTTCAAATTGTACAAGGCACCCAAACACTGGCTGATACGGCCGCACAGGTACTCAATACCCTTCCGCAGCAAACACAGCCCGCCGAAATAAAACTCTCCATATGGAACCTGGCACTGAAAGGCGGGCCGGTAATGATCCCTATTGCGCTGCTTTCCGTTCTGGCGATATACATATTTGTTGAACGCTTTTTCGTGATCAACAAAGCTTCGAAAGAGGACAACAATTTCATGAACAATATCCGCGATTTTATGCATAACGGCCGCCTTGATTCAGCACTTTCGCTATGCCGCAACAACACTACCCCTATCGCGCGTATGATTGAGAAGGGTCTGCAGCGGCTTGGACGGCCATTACCTGATATAAACGCAGCCATAGAAAATGTGGGTAGCCTCGAAGTAGCAAAGCTTGAAAAGAACCTATCGACACTTGCCACATGCGCCGGTGCAGCGCCTATGCTGGGATTTCTGGGAACTGTTACCGGCATGGTTCGCGCCTTTTACGACATGTCGATGGCCGGCAACAACATTGATATTCAGTTACTGTCGAGTGGCATCTACGAAGCCATGGTAACCACTGTTGCAGGGCTTATCGTAGGCATCGCAGCCTATTTTTGCTACAATATACTGGTGGCAAAGGTTCAGAAAATTGTCTTCACCCTCGAAGCCCGTGCCACCGAGTTTATGGACCTGCTTCACGAACCGGCAAAATAATCTGAGTTCAGAATCAGGAATTGATGCGTAAGAATCACTGAATCAAACCCGTACCCGATGGCTATCAAATCGCACAATAAAATAAGCACCGACTTCAGTTCGTCAACTATGTCGGACCTGGTTTTCCTGCTTCTCATCTTTTTCATGCTTACGAGCACACTGGTCAGCCCAAATGCCATAAAATTATTGCTGCCTTCAAGCACCAGTAAAACCATGGCCAAGCAAACCATCACGGTTTATGTGAACGATCAGTACCAGTATTTTGTTAATGAAACTCCTGCCACACTCGAAAACCTTCAAATGTCGGTAGCAAGCGCTCTTGCCGGACAATCCGAAGCAACGATCGTATTACGGAGCGATCGCACGGTTCCTATCCAATACATTGTAAATGTGATAGATGCCGTGAACCAGCTTAACGAGATGATGAAAACAAAATACAAAGTGATACTGGCGACCAAACCAATTGAAAAATAGCTGAACAAGCGTGTTGAAGCACAAAAATGATGTACCAGCAATATACTCAAAATCCGAACGAACAAAAGGCGCGCCCCATCGCGCTTATTGTTACGGTGCTGTTTCATGCTATATTGGTCGCCCTTTTATTGTTTTTCGCCTTGCGTACTCCCCTGCCCCTGCCTGGCGAAGAGGGTATTGAAGTTAACCTCGGTAACAGCGATGTAGGTATGGGCGATATACAACCCGAAGAAGTTGCAAGCCTGCAGAATGCTTCACCTCCGCCAAGCAGTTCACAAGCAGACGATGAGGCTGTAACCGAAAACAGTGATGAAAGTCCTGCTATTGAGAAGATTAATAAAAAGGTAAGTAAAACAGTTCAACCAACCAATACCCAAGCTACCAAGCCGAAGACCGAAACCTCGACACAACCTGTTGCCAATCCAAAAGCCATTTACACTGGCAAAAGCAATAAGACTACACAGGGTGGCAGCCAGGGAATCACCGGCCAGCCCGGCGACCAGGGAAAACCAAACGGCACTCCCGGATCAACCAATTACGACGGGCTTGGCGGGAAAGGCAATGGCCCTGGTTATGAATTGGAAGGGCGTGGAGCAAAAAAACTTCCTTTACCGGTATATAATTCGGATGAACAAGGCGAAATAGTTGTGGAGATTAAGGTTGATCGCGATGGACGTGTGACCTTTGCCCGTGCAGGTGCCCGAGGCACAACCATCTCTGATCAAACCATGCAGCGCCAGGCCGAAGAGGCTGCCCGCAGGTCGCTTTTCACACGTGACATTTCAGCAGCCGAAGAGCAACGGGGAACCATAACTTACAGGTTCCGGAAAATGAAGTGATCCTTCCGCTTATTCCGAATTTCCAATAATTTACTATCAATCCACCTGGCAATGAATGCTTTCATGGTACATTTGCATGAAAATGCCCTCAATGCAACATGTGAAGATGAAACAGGTTAAAACCCGGAAACCCGCCCTGATACTGCTTTTTTGCCTTCTCGTATTTTCGTTGAAAAGTTTCCCACAGCAGGAATACAATACCTATTTGCCTGAAAACCTGAACGATTCATTAAGGCCAAAATCGTTCTCGGCATCACTTGCCAACAATAATTTCCTGAAAAACAATGAGTATTTCGGCAGTTTTACCGAAGGTTTCACTTATATCGGTTCTATTCTGCAACCCGAAATCACCTATGCCTTTACAGGCAATGCCAGCCTGACGGCAGGATGGTTTGTAAAATACTATTATGGACTCGAAAAAATAAACCGCTCCATACCGGTAATCCGGTTCAACTACCAGTTCATGCCAGGATGCAGGGTAATCTTTGGACAGTTATCAGGACAGTTAAACCATAAGCTTATTGAGCCCATCTATTCGTTCGATAACTATTTTGTGCGAAATCCGGAATACGGCCTACAGTTACTCGTTGACAAACACATTATTAACGCGGACGTCTGGCTCAGCTGGGAGCATTTTCTGATGCCGGGTGACCCTGAGCAGGAACAAATCGCCGGCGGCATAAACTTAACGTGCAACTTTCTGAACCGCAATCTGTTTTTCGCTGCGGCAAAATTTCAGTCAACAATATACCATTTTGGCGGACAAGTTGATATCTCCGATTTGCCCATGTCAACCCGAACAAACCTGGCTCCGGGCCTGGAGCTTGGTTACGAACCGAAAAACAGGATGATCAACCGCATAAAACTTTCGGGTTGGTGGGTACAGGCGCTTGATCTTTCGCCAACGCCAATGCTGCGCTATTCAAAAGGGTACGGCATTTATACCCAGGCTGCAGCTGAGAACCGGTTTGCCACCCTTATTGCTGCCTGGTGGCATGCAAACAGCTATTTTTCTCCGCTGGCTGATCATCTTTTCCAGTCGGTTTCGGAAGTAAATCCCGGCTATACCGAAAAATTGCGCGATTTGCTCAATGTGAAGCTGTTACTGAGCCAAAATATTGCTCCGGGAGTAAAAGCCGGGCTCAAATTTGAATCATATTACGACTTGCGCAACAACCGTATGGACTTCAGCTATGGTGCAAATATACTTGCACAGGCAAACTGGGGGCATAAAAAAGCAAGGTAAAATCAACGTTGTATGAACTACAGCCAGGCACTCGAATACCTTTTTGAACAACTGCCGATGTTTCACCGCATCGGTGCAGCCGCATACAAAAACAACCTCGACAATACACTGGCTATCTGCAGGTTACTTGGAAATCCTGAACGGAAATTCAGATGTATTCATGTGGCCGGTACCAATGGCAAAGGCAGTGTTTCGCATATGCTGGCTTCTATATTGCAGGAGGCCGGATACAATACAGGACTTTTTACCTCTCCGCACCTTAAGGACTTCCGGGAACGTATCCGTGTAAACGGTAAAATGATATCGAAAACAGAAGTTATTCGCTTCATACAGAAACACCATAAAGAATTTGAAAGCATACAACCTTCGTTTTTTGAATGGACCTGGGGGCTGGCCAGTCATTATTTTGAAAAGCAACAGGTTGATATTGCGGTAATTGAAACCGGCATGGGCGGGCGCCTTGATTCAACAAACGTTCTATCGCCTGAACTTTCGGTGATTACCAACATTGGCTACGATCATATGCAATTCCTCGGCGATACACTTGCGAAAATTGCTGCCGAAAAAGCCGGGATCATAAAAACCTTGACACCAGTTGTGATTGGTGAGACAAATCCTGAAACGAAGCCTGTTTTTTTGCAGAAAGCACAGGAAATGAATGCGCCGATTCATTTTGCCGATGCCAGCTTTTCAACTGAAAGCCAATTCGTTACAAAACATCGCATACCTGAGCTCAGGCTTGTGGTTCGAAATAATAATGATAAAACCAGCCATCAATATATTTCGCCCCTGGCAGGAAATTACCAGCTAAAAAATATTTGTACGGTTTTACAATGTATTGATATACTGAAAGATAAAGGCTGGAAGATTGATGATGCTCACACATTCAACGGCATCAGGCATGTGATAAGGAACACACATTTGCAGGGAAGGTGGCAGGTTATCGGCCGAAAACCACTCACAATTGCCGATATTGCCCACAACAAGGACGGCATTACCGAAGTTGTAAAGCAGATTCAACAAACTCAATACCAGGCACTTCATATGGTCATCGGTGTTGTGAACGATAAGGATGTGGCGGCTATGCTATCACTGTTGCCTGTGCAGGCTAAGTATTATTTCTGCAAAGCCGATATTCCCCGGGGACTCGATGCTGACATACTGAAGGAAACCGCCGGCGAAAAAGACTTACTTGGAAATACATATCCATCAGTAAACGAAGCGTTTAAAGCCGCACGGCAAGAAGCGCAGAGCGATGACCTGGTAGTTGTTACCGGAAGCGCTTTTGTGGTTGCCGAAGTAGTTTGAAATCAACACACATAATAAATATGCCATCTACCGCTTGTTGAATTATCCTTATTATTTACTTTGAATCCGATTATCAGGTAATTGGCAATCTTCAATACTGTAATCTATGCCTGGAGAAGGATTCATACTGGACATGATCATCAGCCTCAAGAATAACGCATTACTGAGGAAAAAACGAATAGCGAACTCATTAAAGAACAGGATTACCAAACCAAGTACAACTGAATATATCAACAACAACGGACCGTCGGATGATGCACTTGAGACTCATCTAAAAGAACTTAAGAAGCAAGAAAAATCAGAGAAAATTAAAGAAAGCCTTGTACTGCTTGCACTTCTGCTTTTGATCCTGATAGTAGTATATGGTGCGATAGAATCGTTCAGTCGGTTAATGTAACGACCTTTCCTTTTTGCGGGAAACTTTAAACCTGCAACTTCAAACTTCAAACTTACTACCCCCCGCTTATCAGGTGCAAAACCATCACATCATCGCCGTCGCCAATCATAGCCTGGTCATAATCACTTTTCTTCACCAACTGGCCATTGATTTTTACCACGAGCATTTTAAATGAAAAGTTCTTCACTTTAAGCAGCTCATTCACTGTAAGTTGGTCGCGGTCAATAGTTTCCTCGGTATTGTTTAAAATGATTTTCATCTGCAGCAACTTAAGGTTAGTCAATAGACTTATAATGAACCGGTAATGATTTTTTGATCGGGATTTTCGCCAAGCAGTAGTTCAAGAACAGCATTGGCCTGCATATTTGCAACTACTCCTACCCTTGGTGCAATGGGCGGATTGGTATCAGAAACTTCGTTCATTTCATCGCCGCAAATCACCAGTTTAGCGGCACGGCGTGTGTGTATGGAATTATTATCACCCCATCCGCCCATTCCGACTCCAATCACCAATGATTTATCCGGCAGGTGATTTGATACCGCTTCAATGATCATTTGCTTCATTTCGGCCTTGTCAAAAGCTTCAACAATCACATCACAGTGAGAAAATATTTCAACAATATCCGACGGGCAAAGCCGCAAGTCGAAAGCGTGAACCTTAATATCCGGATTTATTCGTTCAAGATTGATTTTGAGGGCAAAAACCTTGAGCATTCCAATCTGGTCATGAAAGAAATACTGCCGGTTAAGGTTGCTTTCGACTATCACATCAAAATCGGCGATCACCAGTGTGCCCACACCTGCACGTGCCAAAGCCACAGCGCAGTTTGAACCAAGCCCGCCACAACCCGCAATCCCGACCGTTTTTTTCTTTAATACTGCCCTGATTTCGTCAAATGTCATCTCTCCCCGTTGTTTTCATTTTTCAACTTTTCACAAATATAACACAGAATTCATACCATGAAATAACTCTGAAAATTTTCATGATAAAAGTTTTCGATCTCCCTCTATTAGTAACCGTTGTGAACGATTTTTCATAACGTAAAATATTAAGTAAATTACCGAATGGCAACAAAATGTTTTTAATTTTGTGAATACATTCACAATTACAAACCATTGTTTTATGGCATTAGAAGAGTTTACCGGCAATCATAAATTGCTCCATTCATACAAATACACCTGGGCTCCCATTGATAAGGGATACAATAGAAGAACCCTGTATGTCAACGTCGGAGATGGCATTATAAAGGAAAAACCTGTGAGCCAGATGATGATCGACAAATTTACCGGCGGCAAAGGATTTGGCCTCAAATTATTGTGGGATGCTACTCGGCCCGACACTAAATGGGATGACCCGGAGAACGAGATTGTTATAAACACCGGCCCGATATGTGGTATCACGCAGTATTCCGGTACAGGAAAGTCGCTGGTTGTGACCATTTCGCCGCAGACCGATATTGTTATTGACAGCAATGTTGGCGGTTTCTTTGGCCCATTTATGAAATTTGCCGGCTTCGATTCACTCGAGCTCCAGGGCAAAGCGGATAAAGATGTTATCGTTCTTATTGACGAAACCCGCGAGGTAGTTGAAATTTACGAAGCCGGCAGCGAGTCGCCCGACAGCCACCTGCTTGCTGAATATTTAACCGAAACCCTCGCCGCCAGCGAAAAAGACCGCGTGAATATTTCGGTGGTTTCGGCCGGTACCGCGGCTGACAATTCACTCATCGGAATGCTGAACTTCAGCTTTTTCGATATACGCCGCAAATTAGTCAGGCTCAAACAAGCCGGCCGCGGCGGCATCGGCACAGTGCTCAGGAATAAAAAAATCAGGGCAGTAGTAGCTCACACCAAAGGCGTAACCGGCAATCGTAACAACGTGGTTGACGCCGAAGCCATCATGGAACGCGGAAAACGCTTTAACCGCGAAATGCGCGAACTCGACGACAAGCAATGCGAGATGCGCAGCAAAGGCACCGCCCACCTTACCCATATCATGAACGACTACGACCTGCTGCCAACCCATAACTTCAAGTTTGGCAGCCATCCTGATGCATATAAAATCAACGGCGAAGTTTGGAAATCGTTTTTCACCCAGGGTGTGCCCGATGGTTGCTGGATAGGCTGCAATATGGCCTGTGCCAAAGGTGTTGACAATTACGAACTGCGCTCAGGGCCATACAAAGGCTCGAAAGTGATTGTTGACGGGCCGGAATATGAGTCCACATCATCATTGGGTTCTATCGCCGGTATCTTTAACCCCGATTTCACCATTGAATCGAACTTTTATTGCGATACCTATGGCATTTGTACCATCAGTTGGGGAACCATTCTGGGTTTCGTGATGGAATGCTATGAAAACGGCATCCTCAACGAGGAAAGAACCGGTGGTCTGAAACTGAACTTCGGCAACGCCGATAATGCCATGGAATTGCTTCACCAGGTTTCGCGCGGCGAAGGATTTGGAAAAATTGCCGGCCTTGGCGTGCGTAAAATGAAAGAGCTTTTTGCCAAAAATGGCTGGGGCGATCCCGGTTTTCTGCAGGATATCGGCATGGAGAACAAGGGACTCGAATACTCACAGTATGTTTCAAAAGAATCGCTTGCTCAGCAGGGCGGCTATGCCATGACCAACAAAGGACCTCAACACGACGAGGCATGGCTTATTTTCATGGACATGGTGAACAACCAGATACCTACATTTGAAAAGAAGGCCGAAGCGCTGCATTATTTTCCAATGTTCCGCACCTGGTTCGGACTGCAGGGATTATGCAAACTGCCATGGAACGACGTGGAGCCCGAGGATAATGCTCAAAGCAGCGAACCTGCAAAGGTTCCCGAACATGTTGATAACTACGTCACTATATACAGATCGGTTACGGGAAACACAAATTTCGACAAACACGAACTCATTCGCCAAAGCGAGCGGGTGTATAACTTCCAGCGTGTGTTTAATATTCGCCGCGGATATGGCCTGCGCAAACATGATGCCCAGCCTTACCGTGCAGCAGGGCCTGTAACCGAAGAAGAATACCTGAGCCGCCAGGAAAGGTACGACAAACAACTTATTGACCTTATGCAGCTCGACCCGTCGAATATGACACTTGCCGAGAAGATGAAAGCTACGCGTGCATACCGCGAAAACCGCTACGAGCAACTGCTCGATGCTGTTTACAAGCGTCGTGGCTGGAACAAAAACGGAATACCTACTATCAGTCACCTCAAAGACCTTGGGATGGATCTTCCCGAAGTGCTTGAAGTTGTGACTCCTTTACAATAAATACTTCGTTTTGAGTCTACCTAACCGGCTACAAAACGCCACTAACCCGAAAAACCCTGCCCGGCTACGCGGCGGGGTTTTAATTTCTTTAACTTTACCGCTGAAAACAATATGACAACAATTATGAGGAAATACATCGCATTATTTGCCACTATGATCATCGGAATCAACACTATGGCACAGAACCCGTTTCTCGAAAAACAATGGAATACCCCTTTCGGAGTTCCCCCATTCGACAAAATCAAATTTGAACATTACATGCCCGCCATTGAGCAGGGAATGAAGCTTCATGATGAAGAAATCAATTCAATCATCAACTCAAAGCAGCCGCCTTCATTCGCTAATACCATCGAAGCACTTGAAAAATCGGGGTACATCCTTTCGCGTGTCAGAACTGTTCTTGACAATCTGCAATCGGCAAACACATGTGATGAACTTCAGGAAATTGATAAAAAATCATCGCCACTCATTACCGCACATTACGATAATGTCTTTCTAAACGAAAGGCTTTTTGCACGTGTAAAAACAGTTTACGACAACCGCTCAAAGATTAAACTTAACGGCGAACAGTCGAAGTTGCTCGAAGAAATCTACAAGAAGTTTATCCGCAATGGCGCCCTGGTGAGCGAAGACAAGAAGCCTCGCCTGCGCGAGATCAACGCACGCCTTGCCATGCTCAGCATCGAATTTGGCGACAACCTCCTCAAAGCTACCAATGGTTATTTCATGACTGTTGACAAAATTGAAGACCTGAAGGGGCTGCCACAGGACCAGGTGAATGCGGCTGCCGAAGCAGCCAAAGCCAAAGGCCTCGATGGCAAATGGATATTCGGACTGAATAAGACTGTTGTGCTGCCCTTTATACAATACGCCGAAAATCGCGCTTTACGCCGCCAGCTCTACCAATACTACCTCAATCGCAGCAATGGCGGGAAATACAATAACAATCCGCTAGTAGCAGAAATGGCGGAGTTGCGTGCCGAAAAAGCCGCGATTATGGGTTACCCGAATTATGCCGCATATGTTCTCGACGACAACATGGCTAAAACTCCTGAGAATGTTTACAAACTCCTGAACCAACTGTGGACGCCAGCACTCGAAATGGCAAAGCGTGAGCAGGCCGATATGCAGGCCATGATCCTTAAAGAAGGCAGCACTTTTGAAGTACAGCCCTGGGATTGGTGGTACTATGCCGAAAAAGTGCGCAACGAAAAATACAACCTTAGCGATGAAGAGCTGAAACCCTATTTCGTGGTATCGAATGTACGCGATGGCGTTTTCGGTACAGCCAATAAACTATACGGACTCAACTTCAAAAAACGTAATGATGTTCCTGTATATCAGAAAGATGTAGATGCATTTGAAGTCACTGATGCTACCGGTAAACTCGTGGGACTTTTATACCTCGACTATTTCACCCGTCCCGAAAAACGCTCAGGCGCATGGATGACCAATTACAGCGACCAGCGGGTAGAAAACGGAAAAGATATCCGTCCGGTAGTTTCAATCAACCTCAATTACCCCGTACCTGCCCCAGGCGAACCGGCATTAATAAACTGGGACGAGGTATCGACTTTCTTCCATGAATTTGGACACGGGCTGCACGGACTGCTTTCGAAATGCACATATGCTTATCTTTCAGGAACATCCGTTCCCCGCGACTTTGTTGAACTACCTTCGCAAATCATGGAAAACTGGGCATCGGAACCCGAAGTATTGAAAACATATGCAAAACATTACAAAACAGGTGAGGTGATACCCGAAAGCCTGATTAAAAAAATGCAGGCCGCAAGCAAATTCAACCAGGGTTTTGCTACCACCGAATACCTGTCGGCTTCAATATTAGACCTTGATTATCATACCATTGCTCCCGGCACCGAAGTGAATGCACAATGTTTTGAGAAACACTCGATGGATAAAATCGGCCTGATCAATGCGATTCCGCCGCGTTACGACAGTTGGTGGTTCCAGCACATTTTTGCAGGTGGGTATTCGGCAGGATACTATGCCTATATCTGGGCTGAAGTACTCGATGCCGATGCTTTCAGCTATTTTAACAAGAATGGAATTTTCGACAAGGCTACTGCCGACAGTTTCCGCAAAAATATACTTGAGCGCGGTGGCACCGATGATGCCATGAAGCTTTACAGACAGTTTACCGGAGGAAAAGAGCCATCGGTCGAGCCGCTTATCGAGCGCCGCGGGCTTAAATAGAACATCATACAAAATGGCTGAGGCAGCAATTTATCACAAAACTTGCTGCCTCAGCCTTACATTTGTCAAGGAGTAAATGTATAAAGCCGCAATCTCAAGATTATCAATATATTGTTCGGCTTTCCTAACTATTTCACCAAAAAATCACTATCGAAGGACATTTCTCCGAATAGGTCATTATATTTGTAACAGTGATGCACGTTTGACCAAATTACCAATATATCATTAAAATTCTCAATCATGTTAGAACAACTTCTTCAATTGGTGAAGGAAAATGCCGGTGAAGCCATTATCAACAACCCGGCAATTCCCAATGAAAAAAACGATGCCGCGATGGAAACAGCCGCCGGCTCAATTCTCGACAATCTTAAAGGTATAGCCGGTGGCGGCAACCTCGATTCGATCATGAACCTGTTTCAGGGAGGAGGCGATGTTGCTTCTAATCCCGTTATGAACAACATTACCTCGGGCGTTGCAGGCGACCTGATGAAAAAATTCGGACTCGATAAAGGCGCTGCAGCCGGAATTGTACAACAACTCCTTCCAACTGTGATGAACCAGCTGGTTCATAAAACCAATGATCCCAACGACAAGAGTATTGATATTCAGGGAATACTGGGCGCACTTACCGGCGGAAAAAAAGGCCGCAATAAAGGTATCTTCAATGTCATAAAAGGGCTGTTTGGCAATTGATTTCCAATAGTTTATTTAAAAGCCGGTTACAACCGGCTTTTTTTATGAAAAAAAATCCCGGAATCTGAATCCCGGGATGCCTAAGGTTAGTCTGGTTAATGGTTATCCTAATATCACGCTTCTGGTGTCCATAAAACACCAAAAAGCAGGTAGGCGATGATTAAAGTTATAATAATGTTAAATGTTTGGGCTAACAGAAATGCATAAAGCGGACGGCCTTTATCAAGCTTCACCAGATCGCTGAAACGGGTTTCGAGGCCGATGCAGATAAAAGCAAGGTTGAACCAGAGCGATTGGTAGCTTTTAATGGTTGAACCGGCAGATTTGGCAGTTTCGGGGTCGACGAAAAAGGAAAATACCAGTGAGGCAAGGATAAACCCAAGTACAAATTTGGGGAAGCGTTCCCAAATTACTGACAGTGTCGGCTTTTCGGCTTTATTATCTTTTCCTGCCTGCCGGTAAGACCAGAAAATGGAGATGATGAAGGCAGCCACACCCAGCAACACGTTCTGCGAAAACTTGATGATGGTGCTGAATTTCAACGCAATATCTCCGGCAATGGTGCCTGAGGCAACCACAGCTCCGGTTGTATCAATACTTCCGCCCAGCCATGCTCCTGTAACTTCGGGAGTCAGGTTCATCCATTTGGCTAAGAGCGGCATAAGGATCATCATGGGAATGGCGACAATGAGCACCAGTGAAATCACATAGCTCAGCTTTTTGCTGTCGCCTTTTATAGCACCTGCGGTTGCAATGGCTGCCGAAACGCCGCAAATACTCACTGCACTGGCCAGCATTATGCTCAGTTCTTCATCGACCTTCAATTTCTTCGCAATCCAGAAAGCAAAATACCATACGGCCATTACAACGACAATTGCCTGGAGCACACCATATAAACCGGCTTTCATAATTTCGGAGAACAGGATGGTAGCGCCAAGCATTACCAACCCGATTTTGATATAGAACTCGCTCTGCATTCCTTCCTTGAGCCAGGCCGGGGTTTTTAGTACATTGCTGATAAACAGGCCAATAAGCAGTGAGAAGAGCACGGTTTCGAGCCCGAGGTTTTTCATTGAACCACTCGAAGCTACAAATTGGGCTCCCATTGAAAGGACGAAGATTACCGGGAAAGAGATGAGGATCGACTTCAGATTTTTACCCATCATCCAGGCTCCAATCAGGGCAAAGAGAAGGAAATACAGGAATGTCATCACCAACCTGATTGTATTACCGGTGGTAAAAACTTCGGTACTCAGCACTGTCCAGCCGTTCCAGCCGGTTTTAGGGCCAAATTTGGGCATTTCGGGAAAAAATGTAGTTGCTGCAACCAGCAGAATCAACACAACACCAATAATGGTGGAGGTCCAGTCTTCATTTAATTTTTTTGGAGTTGTCATCTGATTTATTGTGCTTGTTTGAAAATTGTCGGCGAAATGGTTAACATAGCATAGAAATAATGCGAATATTTATCTTTTGCTACACCTTGCAATTCTTTGAGAGCCTCAGTGGGCATGATGAAGAAATAGCCAGCTTCGAAAGCACCCCAGTCGGCAAATTTGTAGTTCAGCAACAGGTCATTTTCGTAACCGAGGTATTTCTTGTCGGGTGTTGAAGTATTGGTTTGGGCTAAACCAAGGAAGTGGCCTGCATTTTTAAGGCTTACAGTTTTCGAAAGTTTGCAGTCAACAAAGTAGTTTAGATCGGTTAGGCCGCCTTGTTTGGTGTTGGAGGAATACGTTCTGAAATAATCCATCAGTCCGAAATAGCGATGGCGCGCTCCATATAAAATATCAAAGACATGGTCGGTCTTCATCTGTGAGCCGATCGTACTATTTCCCGAGAAGAAACCATAACCCACGCCGGGAGTAATTATTCCGGTTTTGTAGGATACTTCGGCCTGCGCCAGGAAAGCGCTAACATCAAGGCCGGATTTTGATTTGCCAAATTGATAGTAGGCATCAGCCCAACTGCTGAAGTTTCCGGACTTGTATTCGGTGTATAAACCGCTTGTTTGCCTGAAATTAAGTTTATTGGTCGAATCGGTTTGAGTAACACCAGCGGCTACATGCAGCAACGAAAGAGTGAATTTATCGTTGAACTTTCGGTTTAACCAGATGAAATTCAAAGATTTAATACGAGAAGCGGGATAAAGATTGTCGGTCAGGTTTTCGGCCAGCGAATTCCACGAACCTGCAACATGTAAATTCCATTGTGCCAGCTTCAATTTAAAAAGCAGCGCATCATAAGCCATGCCGGTCTGACCCCAGTTACGAGCACCTAATATGCGTTCATTGTCATACTTCATCTCTTGTCTGCCAATTTTCATCCAGCCGGCATTCCCGAGTTTCACCTCGGCATAACCTTCAAAAAGGTCGAACGAAGGATTATCAGCCGGACCGGTGGCGCTTATGGTGGTTTCATCACCCCAAACCCTGATATCCTGCGGGCTTATCCTGAATTTAAAATTTGGCGTTTCATAGCCGAAGATCAGACGTGCGCGCTGCGAAATAAAAAATGCAGGCGTTGAACCATCGGCGGCAAGTTTCTGGTATCCGTCGCGGTATTCAAGACGGCTGCGATATTGAGCATCAATTTTTAACTGCGCCATTGCTGATGATGTTCCGAGCAGGAGCAACAGTATGAGTGCTGTGTTTCTTAATTGCATATGAATTGAACCAATTGATTAGCATTCAAAAATATATATCAATTGCAATATGTGTGCGCTGTATCATATTAGACTTATTAGTTTGAAAAATTCATTAATCCGCCACAAAACATGAAATATTTAATGTTTTTTAAATTCCTTCAGCGACAGACACATATCATCACAGTACATTAGAAATTAGGTATATTTATCGCTGGCACTGCAACTTATTGCTTGCCTGACCGTTAATAAAAAGTAATTAAACCGATGAAAAGACTGGTTTTTGTTGTGATTTTGTTTCTGCTCAGCCAAAGCACAGAAGCACAAAACATGTATTTTCCGCCATTAAATAGCAGTGAGTGGGAAACCACTGATCCTGCATTGCTTGGCTGGTGTACCGATAACATTGCTCCCCTTTACAATTATCTGGAAAGCATTCATTCCAAAGCGTTTATCGTTTTGAAAGATGGGAAAATCGTACTCGAAAAATATTTTGGCACTTTTACTGCCGATAGCATCTGGTACTGGGCGTCGGCAGGCAAAACCGTCACCTCGTTCATGGTTGGATTAGCCCAACAGGAAGGATTTCTTTCGATCAATGATACTGTTTCGGAACACCTCGGATCGGGCTGGACTAGTTGCCAGCAGGAGCAGGAAAATAAAATTACGGTTCGGAACCAATTAACCATGACCACAGGTTTTGACGACGGTGTCCCCGATAATTATTGCACCCTGCCTTCCTGTTTAATATGCCTAGCCGATCCGGGAACCCGCTGGGCATACCACAATGCGCCCTACACCTTGCTCGATGATGTACTATCATCAGCAACCGGCATGTCGTTAAATCTTTATCTGTATCAAAAAATTACGCTAACAACCGGCATTTCAGGCCTGTTTTTACCTTCGGGTTATAACAATGTATTTTACAGCATTCCGCGCAGCATGGCACGTTTCGGTTTGCTGGTACTCAACCATGGAGTTTGGGATGGCCATACCATTATGAGCGATACTGCCTATTACCGGCAAATGACGACCACCTCACAGCAGCTGAACCTTTCGTACGGCTACCTGTGGTGGCTCAACGGCAAGGAATCGTTTATGGTTCCCGGGCTACAATATGTCTTCCCCGGTTCACCGGCTCCTCATGCTCCGGCTGATATGATTTCGGGACTTGGTAAGAACGGCCAGTTCCTTAATGTTGTCCCGAGCCAGAACATTGTGACAGTGAGACTTGGCAACGCCCCGGGCGAGGGCGAAGTGCCATTTTTATATAATGATTCCATTTGGCAGAAACTGAATGATGTGATCTGTAATCCGGCTGCAGTGCCTCCAATACAAGCTGACGTAAGTTACCCGGAAATTATACCAAATCCTTCTAACGAAAAATTCAGCATCAACTGGCCCGGGAAAAATTTCGAATATACAGTTTATGATTCCAGGGGCCGGAGAGTTTTGGAACATTCAGCAGCACGCAACACGGTTATAATAAATTCGGTCTCTTTCCACAACGGATTATATCTCATCAGGATAAAGGACACCAATGGCCGGAGTGTAAGCCAGAAACTGGTCATCAGTCATTAAAGCCTGATAATCAAACTGGTTCCGACTATCAGTTTTTACCCAGAAAAATATTATCGAACAACACTTTGCCGGTAGCCAATTCTGTTGATCCGGCCGAGAGATGAATGATAAGTTTATCGTTTTTCTGCAAATTGACATTAACGATAGCTGTCACAGCACTCCATTCCGGAAAATTGAGATCAATCTGTCTTATTGTTGTTTTGTGTCCGTTTTCATCCTCCAGCTGAAGAACAACCCTGCCGATCCAGCCATTAAGTGACTTCGCATCGCATGAGAATTTAAGGGAGAAATTCCCCTGGTAACCCATGAGATATGTTTCGGCGTAACCTTCGGCGGGCAACCAGGCGGGTTCAAGTTGAAGCGACCACCGGCCACCATTGTCGGGAGCATCCTCCGCAAAAGAATAGAGATTACCTGTCCAACCGTCGAAAGCCGGGATACCATTGAACTCGAACGAATTATTATAGATAAGATTTCCGTCGGGCAAAACAGGTTCGTCCTTTGCACAGCCTTGCAGCAGCGCTAAAAGCAGCAGTGCAATGAGAAGTCGGTATGCTTTCATTCGATATGCAGAAAAAAAAGCCGGCAGTTTAGTCCGCCGGCTATTTGAAGGACACTTTACC
>JAKLFM010000066.1 GCA_022711175.1 Bacteroidota bacterium
TATCCCGGCATACGCTATACGGGGCAATCGGCCACTGCATATGCCGCAGGCGCCGGAGTAATGGACCTTGCCGAACAAACCATAGTATCGGCCACTACGGCGCAAAGCACGTACAACAGGTGGGGCGATTATGCAGGGATGAGTGTTGATCCTTCGGATGATAAAACCTTCTGGTTTACAACACAATACGGGGGTTCCAGACAGTCAAAGATAGCTTCGTTCCAGGTGGCTGCAGCACCCGCCACACCTGACCTGATAGTTCAAAGTCCTGCTGCTTCGCCAACTTCGGTGCTGCAGGGAGCTACCACCACGGCCTCCTGTACGGTGAAAAACCAGGGTGGTGCTGCTGCCGGCGCTTCAACCCTCAAGTATTTCCTATCGTCGAATACCACATACAGTGTTGATGATGTGCTTCTCGCTTCCGATGCCGTTGCAGCCCTTGCAGCAGGCAGCACAGCGGCAGTGAGCGAAGTTGTTACAATTCCATCAGCCACAACAGTTGGTATATATTACGTCCTCTTTTATGCTGATGCCGATGCCGCAGTGACCGAAGGTAACGAAACGAATAATTTAGGATATGTTCAGGTTAACGTACTGTCGGCATCGGGCAATCCCGACCTCGTGGTGCAAAGCCCGGCTACCACTCCCACAACTATTGCTGCCGGCGGTACAACTTCGGCATCATGCACCGTTTACAACCAGGGAACAGCCGTTGCGGTAGCATCAAGCCTTAAGTACTATCTTTCCACCGACAATGTTTACAGTACTGGAGATACCTACCTGGCAACAAGCTCAGTAGCTTCGCTGGCTGCAGGTGCATCGGCGGCAGCAGGTTCCACGCTTACAATACCTTCAACCACCGGGGCAGGAACGTATTACATTGTTTTCGTTGCTGATGCCGATGGGGCTGTTGCCGAAAGCGATGAAACCAATAACACCGGAACAGTAGCAATAACTGTAACAGTAACCACTACGGGATGCACAAGTACAACCCAGTACCCAAGTACTACATTGACGCCAAAAACTACCTGGAAGACCCAGAATTACATCTACGCAGGCGAATTCACTGCTTTTAATGTTACTGCAGGCAGGGTTTATTACTTCTCCTATTGCACAGCTGATGGAGGAAGCGCTTCATATAACTCGGAAATGACCCTTCGCAATTTTTCTACCAATGCATTTATAGCATACTCAGATGACTATTGCGGCGACGATGCAAGGATTGTGTGGACAGCAACATTCACAGGCAAGGTTAAATTGGTTACCACTGTTTCGGGATGCGGAACCAATAGCACGAGTACGAAGCTGGCGTATAAGTATGCCACTGCAAAGGAAATGGAAGGCGGCGAGATGGAAGCCGTTCAGTTCCAGGTATATCCCAATCCCACAATCGGCAAGATTTGGGTTGAGTCGAACAACGGCTTCGAAAAAGTGAGTAAGATATCGGTTTATGATATGAGCGGGCGCAATGTGAAATCAACTGATATCACAGGCCGTCCCGAGGCTCTCTATACCTTCGATCTGGGAGGTTATGCACCCGGTTACTATCTTGTAAAAATAATAGGAGAGAACATCAACGAACAGTTTAAAGTTGTATTAACCAGGTAAACAGCTTCTTATTGAAATAAAAAATGCCGTTCTCTTAAGGACGGCATTTTCTATTTATTTTCCAGGGCTACAGCTAGCCTATCCTGCTTATATGTTTGACTCTCTCGATATCAAGAATGCTAAGTTGTTTTCCCTCCATTTTGATAATTCCTTCGGTTTGCCATCGCGAGAGTGTCATGATGACATTTTCGGTGGAACAACCGGCAAATTCGGCTAGTTCTTTTCTTTTAAGTGCCAGCGTAAAGGATTGATTATGATAGACCTCATTTGCCAGGTAGAGCAAAATATCGGCAATGCGCCCTTCTTTTTGTTTATGGGCGAGGCTTACAAAATTGATTACGGATTTTTTAAACATTTCAGATGCCACCTGGAAGAGCATTATAGAAAACCTGGCGTTGTCTGTCATAATTCCGAGCAGCACATTGGCGTCAATCAGTATAACATCGCAGTCTTCGATGGCTATGATTGAAAACAGATTATTGTCCTTGTAAAACAGATTTGCCCCGCCTAATATTTTTGGCGATGCTACAATGGTGAGAATCAAATTTTTATTGCTCTCGTTCTCATAATTAAACTTTACAAGTCCGCTCTCGAGATAAACAATATGTGTTGAGAGTCCGCCCTGTTTCAGTATGGTTTCACCTTTTTTAAAATGCAACTTTACTGAGGTTTTATCTATTTTCTCGAAATCTTTTTCAGAAATAAATTGAAGCGAAACCCGCTTCAGCCAGTTATATTCGGGTGTATCTTTATTTATCAGTGTCATACGCTTACACTTTGAACTCACAAATATAACATCTAATATTCCAATATTGATTATTTCATGTTTTCGTATTAAAAGACTAAGTAATAAAATACAAAAGGATGTGTGCCTAATCTTAATTTTGAAAGGGTTAAAAATGAACCGGGGAAATTGTAATTCAATTATTATCACATATAATCAGGATAAATACGAACTCGGGTTAAACCCTGTCAACACTCTTGAAAATGGGCGAATTATATGAAAAGTTAGAGAAAGACGTACGGTTTCTCGAAAGCCTTAAAGCGTGTATCAACTGCGGCACCTGCACGGCAATTTGCCCTGCCGCTGAGTTTTATAATTACGACCCGCGAACAATAGCTACTACCGTTCAAACCAAGAACGATGCAAAAATCATCGAACTCCTTAAAAGCGAAACGATTTGGTATTGTGGTGAGTGTATGTCGTGCAAAACACGCTGTCCGCGCGGAAATGCACCCGGACTCATGGTGATAGCATTGCGGTCTCTTTCCCAGGATCTTGGTTATTTCGTCGAATCGGAGAAAGGCCGGCAGCAACTGGCACTAAAACGAACAATTGGCGAATGGACGATCAAATATGGCTATTGCGTACATCCTGATAATGTCAATCCCCGGTTGCATCCTGAGCAAGGCCCTGTGTGGGAATGGGAAAGGGAAAATATTCAACCGGTTATGCAGAAACTGGGCGCCAATTATAAAGGGGATGGGCCGGGTGCATTACGGAAGATTTCGGATGCGGACCTGCAGGAGATAAAAAACATTTTTGATGTGACGGGTGGCACCGAACGGTTCAATAACATTGAAAAGTTCTCAGAAAAAAAAGCTGACGAAATGCACCTTGAATTCGGCCATGATATGGATAGTCCCTATTTCGATTACGTTTATACCACCAACAACTCCACACATACCAAAGAATGAAACATGATGGGAAAAAACTGGTATGGAAGGAGTACCAGAAAGAGATTGCCGATGATCACTTTTTTTATGCCCGCAGTTGCATCAGGCAAAGTTTTTTTCCGGGATCAGAAAAAACATTTACCAGGATATTAAAAGTGGAACTAGGGAAAGATGTTCATGATGAGATGCATCATACATCTTGCACCGGGATTGGCTACCATAGCGACGTTGTGCCTGTCGAAACCACCATGACGGTGATTGCACGCCAGTTTGCCTTAATGACCGAAGCCGGCTATGAGAATTATGCCGCTTCGTGCATTACAAGTTTCGGTTTATATACCGAAATTCTTGATATGTGGCATCACTTTCCCGAAACTGAGGAAAAAGCCCGCGAATACCTGTATAAAGCCACCGGAAGGGAATTTAAAATTCCGAAAAACCTTGCCCATGCCAGTGATATCATCTATAAATTCAGAAACGAGATAGCTTCCAAAGCAAAATACCGTCTGGTTAACTCGAAAACCGGCGAACCACTGAAAGTTGTGGAACACATAGGCTGTCATTATTCTAAAATGTTTCCTCATAAAGGTGTTGGAGGAGCCGAATACCCTTATGTGCTCACTGGTATGATCGAAGCCTGGGGCGGACAAGTGGTTGATTATCCCGAACGCCGTCACTGCTGCGGCTTTGGCTTCAGGCAATATATTGTTCAGGCTAACCGTGGTTTCTCAATAGCCTGCTCGAAAAAGAAGTTCGATTCAATGGAGCCATACGAGCCGGATATGATCATCACCAACTGTCCTGGCTGCCCTATGTTCCTCGATCGCTGGCAATATGCCTTAAGCGAGATGGAAGGTAAAACCTATGGCAAGGATGGCAACGGGATTCCGGTTTTTACATACGAAGAGGTGGCAGGGCTTGTTTTAGGCTACGATCCGTGGGAAATAGGTCTGCAGGTACACCAGGTTCCAGCCGAACCACTGCTCGACAAAATGGGGGTAGCCTACGATCCTGATAAAAAATTCAAAGGGCCGAACGGTGAAGACCTGGGCCGTCCCGAAGCCCCTTCGTATCTCAAATTCTACAAAGAGTGAACAAGCATGTAATAGTT
Source organism: Bacteroidota bacterium (assembly GCA_022711175.1). Classification (GTDB taxonomy): domain Bacteria; phylum Bacteroidota; class Bacteroidia; order Bacteroidales; family UBA4417; genus UBA4417. Next base: position 4,397 of record JAKLFM010000066.1, read on the forward strand.
ATCGGAGCTGGTGTTGCAGGCCTCGAAGTCTCTTCAACCCTTGCCAGGCTGGGCGAAAAGGTCACGCTTATAGAAAAGGAAGCAACCCCCGGCGGACACGTTAAGGATTGGCATGCGCTTTTTCCCAACAGGCGACCCGGCGCCGAAGTGGTGGACACACTCCGCAAAAACCTTCACCCCTCGGTTGAATTAATTACAGGGAAAGCCGTTACCGGAATTATGCGCGAAGGCAACAGTTATACTGTGCTAACTGGCGAAAACTGGTCAGCAAGCGCCGATGCCGTGCTTATTGCAGCCGGATTTTCGCTATTCGATGCACGTAAAAAAGAGGAGTATGGTTATGGCATATATGATGATGTAATTACCTCGGCTGATCTTGAAAAGCTGTTTTCATCAGGAAAAATAGCAACAAAGGATGGACGGCCACCTAAACGTGTAGGCTTTGTGCATTGTGTTGGCTCTCGCGACGAAAAAGCCGGGAATCTTTATTGTTCAAAAGTTTGCTGCGTTACGGCAGTAAAGCAGGCCATCGAACTAAAAGAAATGCTTCCCGGCGCCGAAGTTTTTTGCTTTTATATGGATTTGCGCATGTTTGGCCGCCACTATGAGGAGTTATACAAAGAAGCCCAGGAAAAACACAACATCCAGTTCATTCGCGGGCGGTTGAGCGAATCTTCCGAAGACATTACAGGCAGAGTAGTACTCAAAGTTGAAGATACATTGCTGGGCAAACCGCTAAAAATCAGCGTTGACTTGCTGGTGCTGATGTCGGGAATGGAATCGCACGCTAGTACCAACAAAATAAGGGATTCGTTGGGGCTGAAACGCGATGACGACAACTTCCTGGTACCACTTGACGCACATTTGTCGGCAAACGTTTCTGAGTTGCCGGGACTATTTTATGCAGGTGCTTGCACCGGGCCTAAAAATATTACTGATACACTGGCCGACGCCAGGTCGGCAGCACTGGCCATTTCGCAGTACCTGAACCGTTAGCTTGCATTCGATTATTGTAAAGGTAACATGACAATTGCAAAAGAAAAAATCAGGTTTGGATTTACGGTAAGTAAGGACCGGCAGATCGACTTTGACGCCAATTCCAAAAGCATTGCGTTGCAGGTTGCCGAAGCGGAACCGTCGATCAACCTGTGCATTTCGTGCGGAACCTGTGCTGCTACCTGCACAGCGGCGCAATTTACCGATTTCAGCCTGCGAAGAATCATCCTGCTTGTCAGAAGGGGAGAAACCACCGGGCTCGAAAACGATATTGCCCGATGCATGCTTTGTGGTAAATGCCAGTTGGTTTGCCCGCGAGGTTTAAGCACCCGCAATATTATCCTGCAGATTCATAAAGCTCTAAAAACCATAGAGTCATGACATTCAATGTGTTTGTGATACCGTTTTTCGGAGGCCTGCTGTTTCTGCTTGCGGTTATACTCATTCGTTTCACGGCATGGTTAGCTACCCTGGATAAGAGCGGACGCAAAAAGTTTGGTTACGGATTGTTAAACGGGCAGATTTTTCCGGCCACCTGGGAGGTTTTCATGGAATCCCTGCTTCACAGGCGCATGTTCCGCCAAAACAAACTTCTCGGCTACATGCATATGAGTTTTGCCTTCGGGTGGTTACTGCTGATTTTACTTGGTAACCTTGAATCACGAATTTATAGCGGCGGACATCTGAACCCGCCTTATTACCCCATTTTCCTGAAGTTTTTTGTCCACGACAAACGTACTCTTCCATTCGAATTATACACTCTACCGGGCTTTTTCAGGTTTATCATGGATTTCCTGCTGTTGTTCATCCTCTCGGGGTTGGTGCTTGCATTGATAAAACGTGCAAGGTCGAAATGGTTTGGCATGAAGAGGACCACAAGGCACAGCCGGTTTGATAAATGGGCTATTACCGCTTTGTGGTGCATCTTTCCATTACGCTTGCTGGCCGAGAGTTTTACGGCAGGCGTTTACCAGGGAGGAGGATTCCTTACGAATTCTCTCGGCAGTGCATTTGCATACATCTTGCCGGTGGAACATCTCTACTATCCGGCCTGGTGGGCATATTCAACCGCTCTTGGTGTTTTCTTTGTAACGCTTCCATGGTCGCGCTATATGCATATCCCAACCGAAGTGCTGCTGATATACCTGCGCCATTTCGGGATTAAAACCGGGAAAAAACCCGACAGCTTCACTGATATTGAGGTTCATTCGTGCCCGCGGTGCGGTGTTTGCATTGATGTTTGCCAGATGAACCATGCATCAAAAACTGACTCAACTCCGGCATATTTCCTCAGGGCCTTGCGTGAGGGCAAGCCAGATACTGAAATAGATGCCAATTGTATGCTGTGTGGGCGTTGCCACCAGGTTTGTCCTGTACAGATTGATACAGTTGGCATCCGGATTGCTTCACGTTACAATGACAATAGACTGATCACCCCTTCATACTCTTACCTCGACCTTCATCAGGCTGATAGCCGAAAAGCTGACATTCTGTATTTCGCCGGTTGCATGGGGCATCTTACTCCGGCTGTAAAAAAATCGATGGTGAAAATTCTTGGTATTTCAGGCGAAAAGTTCAGTTTTATGGATGCCGATGGTTCGGTATGTTGCGGACGTCCGCTCATAATGGCAGGCCTGCATGAGGCTGCTTCAGAGCTTATAAAGAAAAATACCGGAATCATCAAAAGTTCAGGGGCACATACCTTTGTAACATCTTGTCCTATTTGTTTTAAAGTATTCCGCGAAGAGTACAAACTGCCCGGAGTTGAGGTGCTCCATCATTCGCAATACCTGTTGAGGCTGATTGATAATGGCAAAATATTAGTTCAGCCCGGTTCAGTAACCGCAGTTTATCACGACCCATGTGAACTTGGCCGTGGTTCGGGAGTGTACGATGAACCGCGGCTGTTATTAAACAAAGTTTTGAAACTCAGAGAAGCAAACGAAAACAGAGAACATTCGCTTTGTTGCGGGGGTTCAATCGGCGACCTGGCAATGAACAGCAAAGAGCGAACAATTGTAAGAAACGAAGCCCTGAAAATTTTACTGGAGCCGGAACCTGATATGCTGGTGACAGCCTGCCCGCTGTGTAAAAAAACTTTTGATAACGATTCGGATGTACCGGTGAAGGATTTGGCTGAAGTGATAGCCGACAGCCTTATCATTGAAAAAGTGCCGAAAGTGCCGCAGCAAATGGTTGAAGCTGATTAAACGCTCCGGTGTGCTTAAAGCAGAAATTTCACTTCCTTAACATCACATTCATTGCGGGTTCCGTTTCTTTCGTCAAGTTGCAGTTGCCCGTAACGGCTTATCCCTGTGATACGGGCTTCGGTTGCCTTTCCTCTTATTTCAAAAATGTGCCATTCGTTCAGCCGGTACAGCAGGCTCAGGTATTCCTCACGAATGCCCTTATAGTCGCCCATCCTGAGTTGTATATATCGTGAATCGAGCCATTTACAGAGTTGCCGGAACAGGTCTTCGAGCCCGAAATCCCTGCCGGTAACCATTTTCATCGAAACAGGATTGGGAGCATCGCTTCTGAAAGTATCCTGGTTAACGTTTAGCCCGATTCCAACAACTGCATAATCGAGCAGATTGGCAGTCACCGAGTTATGAATTAATATTCCGCATACTTTCCTGTCAGCAATATAAATATCATTGGGCCATTTGATAGTAACAGGCTGTTTGCTCACTTTCGAGTGGACAAGGTCATGGATTCCGAGCGAAATAGCCATCGAAAGCAGACACTGCTTTTCGGCTTCAAGGAACCGGGGGTGAAGTAACAAGCTAAAGGTCAAATTCATACCGGGTTCGCTTTCCCACTTATTTGTATCAAGCCCGCGACCGGCAAATTGCTTGTGTGTTATTACCACAGTGCCTTCAGCAGGATGACCGCTTTTGAGCAACTCCATTAAATAATCGTTGGTCGATGCTGTTTCATCAAGAGAGATGATGTTTGTACCAATAATCTGCATTTTCTGCTATTTCGTGAAGTATAAAATTACAACAATTGTACTGAAAAGATGTTTATGGATGGGTTTTCGTGACAAAATGGCGTGTTGAAAGGTAAGGCTCAATATTTGATTACATGCTTTCTCACAAACTCTAAGCAGTTAACAGCTTAATATGTACCTTTGTAAGGATAATTAATTAACCGATGGCGAAGCGTAAACGAAATGAGGCATCAGATCAACTGGCCGATATTGTGATTCATGGAATGCAGGAGCGCAAAGCAAATGATATTGTGAAACTGAACCTTGGGCCACTTCAAAATTCCATAACCGACTATTTTATTATCTGCCATGGTACATCGCGAACTCAGGTTGAAGCCATTGCCGATTCGGTTGAAGCCGAAGTAAAAAAATCAACAGGACAGAGCCCATGGCATCGCGAAGGTTTTGAGAATTGTGAATGGGTGCTCCTCGACTACTACGATGTGGTGGTACATATATTCCAGCCCGAAACCCGAAATTTTTACCAGTTGGAAAGACTTTGGGCTGATGCAGAACGCACAGATGTGTCCTAATAATTAGTTAATCAAGCATTTACAAGACATTAATGACAGACGAAACTCAAAAAAACGAAAATAGCCGAAAGCCCTTCAACGGCAATCTTCCTAAATTGAAGAACCCTAAATTCAAGTTCAACTTCTATTGGATTTATGGCATACTGGCTGTGGTATTTACATACCTCTACTTCGCAAATATGGGTTCAAGCCCCAAAACCATTGGCTGGGGTGAACTTAAAGTTATGCTGGTAAACCAGGAAATAGAGAAAATACTTCTGGTAAATAAGGAACATGCCGAAATATTTATCAAACCGGATAAACTTTCGCTTGATAAATTTAAGGATATCAAGCAGGGAAATTCTTTGACAGCCACCTCACCTCACTACGTTTACCAGATCGTTACAGCCGAGTCGTTCGAAAAAGATGTTCAGGAAGCCCAGAAAGACCTTCCTAATCCACTTTACATACAGGTAGTTACACGAAAAAACTGGGGAACCGATATTCTTGGATGGGTGTTGCCATTCGCCATACTTATCGGCGGATGGTTTATCATTATGCGCATGATGAGTCGTGGCAGCGGTGGTGGTGGCGGACAAATATTTAACATCGGAAAATCGAAAGCCCAGCTTTTTGACCGCGATACCATGGTGACAACAAATTTCAGCGATGTTGCCGGCCTCGAAGAAGCTAAGGTTGAAATCATGGAGATTGTCGAGTTCCTTAAGAATCCGAAGAAATATACTGAATTAGGTGGAAAAATACCTAAGGGCGCTCTTCTAGTTGGCCCTCCGGGCACAGGCAAAACCTTGCTCGCCAAGGCCGTAGCCGGCGAAGCAAAAGTGCCTTTCTTCTCCTTGTCAGGTTCCGACTTTGTGGAAATGTTTGTTGGCGTAGGTGCATCCCGCGTCCGCGACCTCTTTAAACAAGCAAAGGACAAAGCCCCGTGCATTATTTTCATCGACGAAATTGATGCCATTGGCCGTGCCCGTGGACGTAATCCCATGACCGGATCGAATGACGAGCGCGAAAATACCCTCAACCAGCTGCTTACCGAAATGGATGGTTTCCAAACAAACGCAGGTGTCATAATACTCGCTGCCACCAACCGGGCCGATATATTGGACAGGGCGTTGCTTCGAGCCGGACGTTTCGACAGGCAAATACACGTGGAACTTCCCGATCTCGAAGAGCGAAAAGCCATATTTAAAGTCCATATGCGCAACCTTAAACTCGACGAGGCCGTAAATGTTGACTTCCTTGCCAGGCAAACGCCCGGTTTTTCGGGCGCCGACATCGCCAATGTTTGCAACGAATCGGCACTGATAGCTGCGCGTAATGACAAGAAAAGGATTGATAAACAGGATTTTCTCGATGCCATTGATCGTATAGTAGGCGGCCTTGAAAAACGCAATAAAATCATTTCGCCGTATGAAAAGAAAGTAATTGCTTACCATGAATCGGGCCATGCCGCAGTAAGCTGGCTTGTTGAACACGCCAATCCCCTTGTGAAAGTCACCATTGTGCCTCGCGGAAAAGCGCTCGGTGCAGCCTGGTACCTGCCCGAAGAAAGGCAGATCACTACATTTGAACAGATGTACGACGAAATTACCGCTGCTTTGGGTGGCAGGGCATCAGAGGAAGTAGTGTTCGGCAAAGTATCGACAGGCGCGTTGAATGATCTCGAAAAAGTCACAAAACAGGCATACGCCATGGTTGCATACTATGGCCTGAACGACAAAATCGGTAATATAAGCTATTACGATTCAACCGGTCAGCAGGAATACATGCTTACAAAGCCGTTTAGCGAACAAACCGCCGAAACCATCGACCGTGAAATCAGCAAAATGATTGAAAGCGCTTACGAAAAAGCAAAGACACTGCTCTCTGATAATCGTGAGAAACTGGACGAACTTGCAAACAAACTTTTGCAAAAAGAGGTTATCTTCCGCGAAGATCTTGTGCATATATTCGGCGAGCGCACTTTTGATACGCATGAACATGTCATATTCAACGGCAATGGTGACGCTGAAACATCAAATGCCGAAGCTGAGGCTGCAAAACCCGAAGTTCAGGATAAAAGTACTGATGAATCACCCGATAATTCAGAACATCCGGTTGCATAGTAAAAATTCGTGTCGCGGTATCCATTTCGGTACGAAATGTCGGATATTTGCTTTAAACTACAATTAACACTTCATGGAAGAGAGTACATCACGGGAGAAAGTTTTGAAAAAGGTGCGTAATGCACTCATTTACAAGACAGACAATCCTTTTCCGCATATTGATTTCGATGTGCCGCTCTATGAACTTCCCGATGAATCCATTGATGTTTTATTTGCAAAACAGTTAATGGATACCGGTGGTAAGTTTGTGTATTGCGAAAGCGAAGCCGATCTTGTCGAGAATCTTGGAGCAATAAATCAACAGGCCGACTGGAATAATGTCTTTTGTTCGGAGCCTGAACTGCAATACCTGCTTACGCAGGCTGGGGTTCCGTTTCATGCTGACGAGATGGATTTTGAAGAGATTGAAGTCGGGATAACCGGATGTGAATCGCTCATAGCGCGCCTTGGCAGTGTTGTGGTGTCATCCGGGCAGGAATCAGGGAGGCGGCTGATTGTATTCCCCGAAGTACATGTAGTGATAGCATACACCTGGCAACTTTTACCCGACCTGAAACAAGCGTTAACGGCACTTAAAACCAAGTACGGAACGGCGCTTCCTTCACTTATTTCGGTAATTACAGGCCCTAGCCGCACAGCCGACATTGAAAAAACGCTGGTAATGGGCGCTCACGGACCCAGGGAACTTATTGTTTTTATGGTCGAATCAAATAACCCTAATTCAGAAGCCGAATAATGTATAACGACTGGGTAGTTGTTTTTACGTCACCTCAGATTTGGGAGGCTGAACTCATCAAAGCCGCTCTGCAGCAAAACAACATTGAATGTATCAGCCTCAATAAACGTGATTCTTCCTACCTGATTGGTGAAGTCGAAATTTATGTGCCCATTCCTGAAGCGCTGACAGCAAAACAAATAATTCAAAAGTATCTGAGTGAATAATCTCGCCACGCGTTCGGTTACTGCTACCGGTTTTGTAATTGTAATGGTAGGAACTATGTTACTGGGGCCCATAGCTTCAGCAGTGTTATTTCTTATCGTTACATACCTGTGCATTGAGGAGTATATTAAACTATCAGCAACTACCGGCGCGCATCCCGACAGGTTTTTAACACTTATTGTTGGGGTTTCAGTATATATTGTTGTTGCTTCAACAGCACTGTATCAGCTGGATGTGCGGTGGATTGCCCTTATTCTGCTGCTTATGTTGCTGCTAATGATTGCTGAATTGTACCACAATAAACCAAATCCGTTCACTAATATTTCCTGGATGGTTTTAGCAGTAGTTTATATCGCAATTCCATTCGCCCTTCTGATCCACTTTTTTAATGTTGACGGCGAGGGTTGGAAAGAACGTAGCGGTTTGATCCTGTCGTTTTTCGTAATACTCTGGCTCAATGATACCGGCGCCTATTTTGTGGGTTCGCTCACCGGAAAGCACAAACTTTTTGAACGTATTTCACCAAAAAAAAGCTGGGAAGGGAGTATAGGTGGCGGAATCATTGCATTGCTTACGGCATGGGGACTTTCGTTTCTCTTTGTTCAGTACAGTCTATTACAGTGGTTTATGATTGCTTTAGTGATTATTGTGTTTGGAACACTGGGCGATCTGGTTGAATCGATGCTCAAGCGAAGTGTTGGAGTGAAGGACTCGGGTAATATGCTTCCCGGCCACGGTGGAGTGCTCGACCGTTTTGATGCTGTATTGCTTGCTTCACCAATGGTTTATCTTTTAATCAACTTCATAAACTGATTTGTGCTCCTTGTATGACAAAAATGCGAATACACCGAGAAGGCTATAAAATTATCCTGGTAACAGCTGTTATTTGTGCGATTCTCGCATTGACAGCAAACATCATTTTTCCTTCGCAAACCATTTATCATTACCTGCTTTACACAGCCCTGGCCGTCTTTTTCTTTATTGTAGTAAGATTCTTCAGGCTTCCCGAAAGAACTATCACTACCAACAGCGATATAATCTTATGTCCGGCCGATGGAACCATAGTTGCCATTGAAGAAGTTTACGAACCTGAATTTTTCAAGGATAAGCGGAGACAGGTTTCTATTTTTATGTCGCCCTCCAATGTTCATGTAAACCGATATCCGGTAAGCGGGAAAATAATTTATACCAATTACTGGCCCGGATCATTCCTGGTGGCATGGCATCCGAAGTCTTCCACTGAGAATGAAAGGAATACAGTGGTAATTGATCATACAACATACGGCCCGGTGATGGTAAGGCAGATCGCGGGAGCGCTTGCTCGCCGTATTGTATGCTATTCAAAAACCAACGAAAGGATTGTACAAGGGCTCGAACTTGGTTTTATCAAATTCGGTTCACGCGTTGATTTGTTTCTTCCGCTTACTGCAAAAATCAATGTACATCTCGAAGAGAAGGTTCAAGGCGGTACCACTGTAATAGGTTCGTTTAAGTAACCAAAATTTGTTTAACATCTTTTTAACAAAAACTTTTACTGTTGTCCAATATATAGCACTATTTTTGTTTCATCAAATGAAACTTAAAAACCCCGATATCATGAAGAAATTAGTTATGTTATTCTCGCTGGTTGCATTCGTAATGGCAATTGCAGTAAATGCATCAGCTCAGAGCAATCCCGGCACACAGAAAGCCACCACCGAAAAAGTTGGTTGTCAGAAAGAAGCTCAGTCACCTGCGAAATCATGCTGCAGTAAATCTGCTGCTGCTGGCGCCAAGGCCGATTGTGCAAAAACCTGCAGCAAGCCTTGCGACCAGGCTAAGAAATCCGAATGCAAGGAACATGCAGCTCCCAAAACCGACGCAGTTCCTGTACCAAAAGCCAAATAAAGGTCCATTAAGAAATATCCAAATAAAAAAGCTGTCGCCTCTAGGTGGCAGCTTTTTTGTTTTTAAAGGATAGATTTGATTTCTTCGAGCGAAAAAACCTCAAAAGTAGCTTCTGCATCGTGGACGTTACGATCATGGTTTACATACAGCTGGTCGAAGCCAGCCAGGCGGGCGCCTTCTATGTCAACCTCTATATCATCACCAATCATGAGGCTTTCGATAACCGGAGCGCCGGTTTTTTTGAGGGCATAATCAAAAATGCCCCGGTCGGGTTTCTTGCTTCCTGCTTCCTCACTGGTTATAATATTTGTGAAATATTTATCCATGCCGGATGACTTCAGCTTCCTGAACTGAACCTCTTCAAAGCCATTGGTAATGATATATAAAAGGTACTTTGGACGCAAGTATTCAAGAATTTCGATGGCATAAGGAAACAAATATGTTTTTGTAGATATTCCTTCGATAAATTCATCGGCCATCTTTTTACCCAAAGCTTTATCTTCAACACCGAACTCGCATAACGTGAGATAGAAACGTTTAAAATTCAGGTCGTCTTTTTCAATTTTTCCTTCGCGGTATAAAGCCCACAGCCCTGCATTTATCGCTACGTACTTTTCTCTGAAATCCTCATATGACGTGATGCCCCTTTCTGCCAGGCGAAACCTGATGAACATTTCACGTTTGGTTTCTTCGGCATTTCGTTCAAAATCCCATAATGTGTGATCGAGATCAAAAAACAGGTGTTTGTATTTTCTTTTCATGACTGGCAAAATTATCCTTTTACTGCCGGCGATAAAAATATTTCATGCATTTCGTCGGAAAGAGTAAAAATTGTTGTAATATTGTGATATCAAAATAATATCAAAATAAAATGGAAAAAGATCGCATCTCATCCCCTTCGGGTGGATATGCCGGGGTAGCGGCATTCATTGTTCTGCTTGCTGCAGGCATATATCTGCTTGCAATTTACAATCACACACTTGCCGGAATAATCGGCGGGATAGTACTCCTGCTGATAGCCTTCTTTATTTTGCCCGGCCTGTTGGTTATCAATCCTAACGAAGCATCGGTGCTCATCCTTTTTGGTGCTTACAAGGGCACCGTAAAAAGCAACGGCTTCTATTGGCTGAACCCTTTTCTGGTGAAGAAGAAAGTCTCTTTAAGAGCTCGCAACCTCACCAGCGATCCGCTTAAAGTGAATGATAAACTCGGCAACCCGATCATGATTGGGATTGTCCTGGTATGGAAGGTTGAAGATACTTTTAAAGCTGCATTTGCTGTGGACGATTATGCTCATTTTGTGCAGATACAGAGCGAATCGGCTGTTCGAAAGCTTGCCGGCCATTATGCCTACGATAATTTTGATGATGAGCAAACCGAAATTACACTGCGTTCGGGTGGTGAAGAAGTGAACCATGTGTTGGAGAAAGAACTGACGGAAAGGCTGCATATTGCCGGTATCAATGTGATAGAGGCAAGAATTGCACATCTTGCCTATGCTCCCGAAATAGCAGGAGCCATGTTGCGCCGCCAGCAGGCTACGGCTGTTGTTGCTGCGCGTACAAAAATTGTTGAAGGAGCTGTAAGCATGGTGGAACTTGCACTTCATAAACTTTCGGATAACAAGATTGTTGACCTTGATGAAGAACGCAAAGCCACTATGGTAAGCAACCTGATGGTTGTACTGTGTTCTGATAAGGATGCGACCCCGGTTGTGAATGCCGGAACCTTATACCAGTAATCCATGAGCACGGTCTATTTTCGAGAAGAGCAGCCTGTAAAACAAACTTTTATCCCTTTGTTGTTAATTCCGGCATGGCTCATTACAGCAACCGTTTTCGGATGGGGATTTTACGAGCAACTGGTGAAAGGGAAGCCCTGGGGTGATAACCCGATGAGCGACACAGCCTTACTTTTGACCGGGATTGTAGTGATTGCTGGGATAGGCATACTGATTGCAATATTATTTGCGGGCACTCTTATCACCGAAGTGCGAGCCGACGGATTCTATTACAAATTTTCCCCTTTCATCAACAAAATGAGACGAATACCATTGGAGCAGATAGCTACAGCCGAAGTAAAAAAATACAGCCCGTTACTCGAATTCGGAGGATGGGGCTACAGGCGCAGTCCTTTCAGGAGGACAACAGCTTACAACATCAGTGGCAACAAAGGTGTGCTTATAACCCTGAAAACAGGCAGGCGCATTATGTTTGGCACTCAACGGATGGAAGAGATGAAAAACGCTGTCGTCAGAATGCTCTCAGTGCGAGAAGAAATATTTAATTACTGAGAAAATACAGCCTTGGGGCAGATAGAATTTAGCAATTAAACAGTTTGATATGCCAAAGAAAAAAGTATTTGCCTTGCGGATGGATGAAAAACTTCTCGGAGCTGTTGAAAAATGGGCTGCCGATGAGTTCAGAAGCAGTAACGGGCAAATTGAATGGATCATTTCAAAAGCATTGAAAGATGCCGGTCGGCTGCCTAAGCCTGAATCGCCGGCTGACAGCGTAAAAAACTGAATCTTTTTGAAGAGGCTGCCTCAAAAGAGCAGCCTCTTTCAGTTTTCACCTGATCAGCATTTGAGCGTTGACGGTTGTTCGTTTTCAGACCAGGAATGCTTTATTAGGTTCTGTATATGAAGCAATTATGGGTATTCATCGATAGCTTTTGCCGGCATGGCTCATTACTTAAAATTGAGCAAGAGATGGATTCTGCTCTATCAGCAGAATGTGAAACGTCATCATAGCGGGTCTCTCATTAAGATTGCGTTTACGTATGATATAACCGACTGGATTTGTGATTGCTTAATAAGGCAGACTGACAAAAAAAAGAAAGGCTGCCTCCAATACGAGACAGCCATTCTTCATTTTCAGGTAAATAGAAGTTTTTCTACTTCTTGACAAATTTGATATTCGATATGGCTTTAAGAGTCTGGGCTTTAACAGTATAAACTCCTTCGGGAAGTGAACTGATGTCGATATTGCTCTGCTCGCCGCTATATACAACCTGTCCGTTAAGGCTGATAATGCTGACTTTCACAAGTTGATCGTCGGTAATGATGTTTAGCCTGTCTTTTGCAGGATTCGGATAGATCATCACGCCAACCTTATCGTTTTCGTTTAATCCAACACCTATCGAAAGCGTGCAGGGAACATCCAGTTGAGGTGTTACAGGATCGTTGCTCAGGATGCGGATAATGCCATTGTAAACACCGCTTGTGAGCTCGGTAGCAACAAAATTAACTTCCAGATCCTGTTGCCAGGCCGGGTCGATAGAGCCACTCATTGGATTTACAACAAGCCACTGAGGCATCATGTCACCTGTGAGATTTGCCCTGATGTTCCAGTTGTATTGCAGTGTGGGGTTGTTCGAAAGATGATTCCAACCCACACCGGTACTGATAAAATCACCATTGGGATCACTCGGGCCGGCATCAGTCCCAGGAATGTAAATGCTGGCTTCTCTCTGTGTAAACGTATATCCTACCCATAAATCTTCACCTGTTACAAGCACCGGTGTGGTAAGTACGATATGTTCCCACTGTTGTCCGCCAGGAGTGAATGCCTGTGAGTGCAACAAATTACCGGGGCCGTATGAGTTACCCATTCCCCAGATTTTCACCGTCATCTCATTGCTTCCGGTTGTGTTGAGGTCGTTAATGTAAACATCAACCGATTCAATGTACATACCTGCATAAGGCAGAGCCAATGCATTGGGGAACCTGGCAGCTACTGAAGCAGTAATTGGAATTGATGACCAACCAATGGCTGATGCATTATCTCCATCATAGTGCAGCACATAATTAGCATCGGTTTCCGGCGATCCGCCATTAGTGGCTTTTGATGAAATGCCTGTATTGTACTGAAGAGCGTGTGCGGAAGTATTGTTAACAATATTGTCCTTCTTGTCACCCGGATAAATAATATTGATTTCGTAATCGAGAGCTGAAGCTCCGGTATTCATCAGAGTAACGAGTTGA
>JAKLFM010000067.1 GCA_022711175.1 Bacteroidota bacterium
CAGATACTTTGCCTGTAGTAAATGCTAACAGCAGCGACACCGACAATAAAACAAGGTTATTTTTCATCGCTAAAAGGTTGGTTATGAATGTTTAACGGGTTGGTTATTAAAAGCGAGGCGGAACTTCTTCGGGGTGATTCTTATACAGGAACTGCTGAAAGACTCTCCATCCCTATAACACTTGCAAGTGAAATGTGTATTCAAACCATAGGCAAAACAAAGAGGGCAGGCGAATCGCTTTGCTATTTGTATTCTTCGTGCATTTGCTGCAAACAAAAATAGTAAAACAGCCGCTGAAAAACAATAAGCCTCAGCCGGATTATTAAGTACGCAAAATAAACTTACCTGTGAGGCTGAAAGCCGGAGGGAATAACTAACTCAGATGAATACTTAAGTGCAATTTTACCTTTCAGCTGCAGGTCACCCTTTTTTATAGACAATACAGACTAGTGTTTTATCATCGCCACCCATGTTTATGGTCAGGCCGAAAGGTTTGCCGGCATGAATTTCGATTTGGGCATTTCCTGCGCGGCCGGTAAGTTGTTCCCAAATTGTAACTGCCTGGTGAACACCTGTTGCTCCTGTTGGATGTCCCCAACCTATGAGTCCGCCGGTTGTGTTAACGGGTATAACGCCGGTGCGTGAGGTATTGCCTGCAAGCACAAAATCAGGGCCTTCGCCGTGTTTGGCAAAACCTAACGCCTCAATTGCCAGAATTCCGGCAATGGTAAAACAATCGTGGCACTCAACTGTGGCCAGTTGTTCGCGATTGATACCAGCCTGCTGAAAGGCTTTGCCGAGGGCCGCCCTGGTGGTATCGAGAACGGTAAGGTTGGCCGGCGCTGCAGTGATATCGTTTTCGGCCTGACCAAAGCCCATTACCTCAATCGCATCTTCCTTTTTCCAACCGCAACGTCTTAATCCTTCTTCCGAAACGATAGCGATGGCCGATGCACCGTCAGAAACTTTTGAGCAGTCATAAACATTCAGGTTATCTACAAAGCTTTTCGGATTGGGTTCCGTCATTCCAAGGGCTTCCAAATCTTCGACCCGGTTGGTAAATTCCTGTGCTGTAGGGCAAAGGCGGGCATTTTCAATTGCATTGCGGTACCAGCGTGCCATGGCACGGCGGGTTTTGTCGCGGCCAAACTTTTCGAAATAAGCCCCTGCCCTGTCGCTGAACTTCCCCGGAAAAAAGTAAGCGTGTCCATCCTTACGTTCCTTAAACCAACCTGCTGCTGCAAGAATATCGGCGCCATAAATAGCTTTTACCGTATTTTGAACTTCCACTCCAACAACAAGGGCAACATCAGCCGTTTCGGCTAGGATCGACCTGATACCGGTTACCAGCGCCAGTGCGCCGGTACCGCAAGCCCCTTCAACACGAATAGCAGGTTTATACCTCAGCCCTTCATCAATATAGGGAAAAAAGCCTGCCAGGTTTGCCTGCTTATTGAACCTTGATGCTATAAAATTACCTACAACGCACTCATCAACGTTGGCTGCACCGCCAATTTGCCCCAGTACCGCCTGCCCGGCTTCTTTCATGTATTCCTCGAGCCCGGGACGCTCCTTTTTAGGATTGAACTCCTTGCGACCGGTTCCCATCGAAATGGTATTATAACCGGCTATCATATATACTTTCTTCCGAAGTGCCATCTCTTAATCCTCCTGGGTTAAGTAATTGTTTATGGGGCCATAGGCATGAAAAAACCCGGTGAGCAGCACGGTATTCACATCCTTCTCGCTGAAAGCGACTTTATCAGAAACCAGTTTTTCCCCAATTTCCTTTGATCTGAGCAAATAGGCTTTTGCCATCAGTGCGCCTTTTGTGTCCATGTTGATCATATCTTTAAAATACGCTTTGAAAAACTCATCCTTTTTCGGATTAGCGACTGCAATTTTCCATGGAACAACCGATGCGGGCGGCTCACCAAGCAATGTGTCGCACACTGCGGCAAGTTCATTCACCGGTACATATTCTTTTCTATCAGGGTCATAAACACCCGAAATCCGGCCTTTCTCATACTTCAGGAATCCATCTTTCTGTGAGCCATCAGAATTCTGTCCTCCTTTTACTCCCAGTTCCAGGTACTTGTCGAGCAACGGACTATGGATATCTTCATCCTTTACATAGGGATGCATCACCTTCATGATGTACTGGCACACATCAATACCCACATAATCAATTAATTGAAAGATACCCATTGGCCTTATAAGGAAATCCTGGCTTACTTTATTTACCATATAAACAGCTTCGGGGAACGATACTTCCGAAGTAAGTTTAACGGCTACGTTCATACCATGGATTGCATCACGCATAAAATGGCCGTTGCCGATAAAACCGGCAAAATCGTTGGAAGGCACTTCAATTTTCCTGAGGTTTTTAATGAACTTCGAAGCAAAATCAGCAAGTTCGGGCAGTGTTTTGTCAGACTTTATCACCTCAACAAGCTTTTGCACTGCCGGCGGATTATAGAAATGAACCCCCAGAACCCTTCCTTCGATCCCGGCTTCCTTTTCGAGGTAACTGATAGGAATGGAGGAAGTGTTGGTGAAGAACCAGGGTTTATTCGGATTGTTACGGTCAATGTCGGAAAGAATTCTGACTTTGAGTTCAGGGTTTTCGCTGGCAGCTTCAAAAACCAGGTCCGACTCGTAGGCTGATGATATGGTGGTGACCGGCCTGATTATTGACATAACATCATTGATATACTGGTCAATAATCTCGCTATTTTCGATGAGGTCGCGGCGATGGGAATAGATTTTCCGCAATTGAACCGTTTTCTTCTCGGCTGCTTTAAGTACCTGCGAACGCACGTAGCCCATAAGGCCGGATAGGGCTTTCTGACTTACATCAAGCGCATAAAGTATGTAATATTTATCGGTATTCTCCGGTTTCAGCCGTTGGTCGGCCATCTCGAGTGCTGTAAGCAGTAATATGCCGCTTCCCATTTTGCCGGCGGCACCCACTACCGTTACATTTTGGAATCTGTCATCGTGTTCCATATTTTCCCTCTATGTTGATTTTGTGAAAGTAGTTCTTGGTTTACTGCTCTTTAATCAGGCCAAACAGGCGGGCGCTTTTCGAGGAAGGCTTTCATACCCTCCTGCGATTCGGGAGTGCCAAAAAGTCCGGCAAACATGCGGGCTTCGTCTTCACATGCAGAACCGAAATCGGTTTCAATGCCCCGGTGAACAACTCTTTTGACCATTTTCACGGCCTCGGGGCCTTTAGAAGCAATACGCCGGGCCAGTTTGAAAGCTTCCTCCAGCAGTATCTCAGGCTCCACCACCATTTGCACCAGTCCAATGCGCATTGCCACCTCAGCAGTAACGGCATCGCCGCTCATGAGCAGCCATAGTGCGTTAGAGATGCCGACAATCCTTGGCAGCCGCTGGGTACCAGCGTAGCCGGGAATTAATCCAAGGTTTACTTCGGGCTGTCCAAACTTTGCAGTTGACGATGCAATCCGTATATCGCAAGCCATCGACAATTCGCAGCCACCACCGAGGGCGAACCCGTTCACTGCAGCAATAACTGGAATCGGAAGGCCTGCAATCCGGTTAAGTGTATCATGCCCGGATTTTGCAAATCGGTAACCTTCTTCCGCATTCATGTTGACCATTTCCGAAATATCAGCCCCGGCAACAAACGATTTGGAACCTTCTCCAGTGATAATCAGCACTTTAAGTTGCTCGTTTTTTTCAATATCGTTGAGCACCAGGTTCATTTCTGCAAAAAAGGCCATGTTCAGTGCATTTAATGCATGAGGTCTGCTGATAGTGAGCAGCCCTATACCGTCTGTTACCTCAAGTTTCAGAATTTCGAAAAACATATTTCACATTATTTTCTTCAAATATACATATTCAGGATAATAAATACTTAAACTACGGCAAGCAAAGTAAAATATTTATGTTTTATCATATGAAAACCTTAACTTTGGTGAGGTTTACATCAGAAAACATGCAGGAATTGCCACACTACAAGCTTAAAAACCATGTTCGCATTGTCACGGCTACTTCACTTTTCGATGGCCACGATGCTTCTATCAACATCATGCGGCGCATTTTGCAGGCCAGCGGGGCCGAGGTCATCCACCTGGGGCATAATGTTGCCGCCGCCGATATTGTAAATTGTGCCATTCAGGAAGACGCACAGGCTATTGCGGTTACCTCTTACCAGGGAGGCCACCTGGAATTTTTCAGGTATATGTATGATTTGCTGAGGGAAAAAGGAAGCGGGCATATCAGGATTTTCGGAGGCGGAGGTGGTGTAATACTGCCACATGAGGTGAATGAACTGCATGCTTATGGCATTGCCCGCATCTATTCACCCGACGATGGACGCGCCATGGGGTTGCAGGGAATGATTGATGATATGCTCAGCAAATGCGACTTTGCTCGCGGAAGTGAAATAAAAGCAAGAGTTGATGAACTGAGTTCCGGAAATCAGGGTACTGTAGCTGAAATGATATCAGCTGCCGAAAATTTTCCGGCTCAGCATACGGCTGTTTTGCGACAGCTTGCTCAATTGGCCGGAACTGTAAACACTCCGGTGCTGGGCATTACCGGCACCGGCGGTTCAGGAAAATCATCGCTCGTTGATGAGTTTGTCCGCCGATTTGTTACAGACTTTCCTGACCGGAAGCTCGGAATCATATGTGTTGACCCGTCGAAGCGAAAAACCGGCGGCGCATTGCTTGGCGATCGCATCAGGATGAACGCTATTAACGTTCCGAATGTTTATCTGCGCTCTATGGCAACCCGCCAGCTTAATCTTGCTTTATCAAACCATGTTCATGATGCCATAAACATTCTAAAGGTTGCCGGTTTCGACCTCATTATCCTCGAGACTTCAGGCATTGGCCAGTCGGATACCGAAATTATCGAGCACAGCACATTGCAGGTATATGTGATGACACCCGAGTATGGCGCCGCCAGCCAGCTCGAAAAGATTGACATGCTCGATTATGCCGGGATAATTGCCATGAATAAGTTTGACAAGCGTGGCGGCACTGATGCCCTGCGCGATGTGAAGAAACAATACCAGCGCAACCACAGGTTGTTCGATTACGATGTGAACGAGATGCCTGTGTTTGGTACAATTGCATCACAGTTCAATGATCCGGGCGTAAACAGGTTTTATACTGCTGTGATGCAAAAATTAAATGAAAAGCATCCCGGCTTATTCATCTCGGCCATTCCGGTTATCAACGAAACATCAGCGAAAATCCACATCATTCCCCCGAAACGAATCCGTTATCTCTCGGAGATAGCCGAAACCGTGAGGACATACAACCGCAGGGCTCATGAACAGGCTGAAACTGCACAGCAACTCTATGGTTTGCACCTTGCAGCCGAAACAATCAAAAAGGAAAAACCGGAGGCATCGGAGCTAATCCACGAACTTAAATTACAATCGGCTGTCATCGCTTCAAAGCTCGAACCAGCAAACAAAGCAATCCTCGACAATTGGGAAAAGAAGTCGGCCGCATACAGAAAAGATGTTTTTACCTATAAAGTTCGTAACAAGGAGCTGCATGTTGACACTCACACTGAAACCCTTTCGCATATAAAAGTTCCGAAGATTTCGCTCCCTGCTTACAAAGCCTGGGGCGATATACTAAGGTGGAATCTCATGGAAAATATACCGGGTGAATTTCCATATGCTGCCGGGGTTTTCCCCTTTAAGCGCGAATACGAAGATCCCACCAGGATGTTTGCGGGAGAAGGCGGACCCGAGCGCACCAACAAACGCTTTCATTACCTCTCGAAAGGCATGCCTGCCAAACGGTTAAGCACGGCCTTCGATTCGGTGACATTGTATGGAAACGATCCCGATCTCCGGCCCGACATTTATGGAAAAATAGGAAACTCAGGGGTGTCGGTGTGCTGCCTCGACGATGCTAAAAAATTATATTCAGGCTTCAACCTGGCCGATCAGGCTACCTCTGTTTCGATGACCATTAACGGGCCTGCACCGGTAATAGTGGGCTTTTACATGAACGCAGCCATTGACCAGCAATGCGAAATTTATATTCGTGAAAACGGGTTGGAAAGAGAGGTGGAAACAAAGATCGCTGCAATATACAGCCACAGGAAAACCGAACGCCCCCGGTACCAGGGCAAACTACCTGAAGGCAACGACGGTCTCGGGCTGATGTTGCTCGGCGTGACCGGCGACCAGGTGCTGCCTGCTGAAGTGTATGAAAGAATAAAGGCGGAGACCCTAGCGGCCATCCGTGGCACAGTGCAGGCCGATATACTTAAGGAAGACCAGGGGCAGAACACCTGCATTTTCTCTACCGACTTCTCGCTCAAACTGATGGGCGATTTGCAGGAGTATATCATCCGGCAAAACATCCGGAATTTCTATTCGGTTTCAATCTCCGGATACCATATTGCAGAGGCCGGCGCCAACGCAATCTCCCAACTTGCTTTCACGCTGGCAAACGGCTTCACTTACGTTGAATATTACCTTTCGCGGGCTATGGAAATTGATAAGTTCGCCCCAAACCTTTCATTTTTCTTTTCCAACGGGCTTGATATCGAATTTTCGGTCATCGGGCGGGTAGCCAGGCTCATATGGGCAAAGGCCATGCGCGACCGTTACCATGGGAATGCACGATCGCAACAGCTCAAGTATCATATCCAGACCTCCGGCCGATCACTGCATGCCCAGGAAATAGGCTTTAACGATATACGTACTACCCTCCAGGCTTTATACGCCATCTACGACAACTGCAATTCATTGCATACCAATGCTTACGACGAGGCTATAACCACACCCACCGAAGAATCGGTTCGCAGGGCTATGGCCATCCAACTTATTATCAACAAGGAACTGGGACTTGCCAAAAACCAGAATCCTAACCAGGGATCGTTCATCATTGAAGAACTCACCGGCCTTGTTGAAGAAGCTGTTCTTGCCGAATTTGACCGTATTTCGGAACGCGGAGGCGTGCTGGGTGCCATGGAAACCACTTATCAACGAAGCAAAATACAGGAGGAATCACTGTATTATGAAACCCTGAAACATACCGGAAAGCTGCCTATAGTTGGTGTTAACACTTTCTTATCATCCGAAGGCTCACCCACCATTATTCCCGGCGAAGTGATCAGGGCAACCGAACCGGAAAAACAATACCAGATAAAAATGCTTGAGCAACTTCATAAAACGCATTACCTGGTATCGGATGAACTACTTAAAAACCTGAAACTGGCAGCTATTAGCGATCAGAATGTTTTTGAGCAGCTTATGGAAGCCACCAAGTTCTGCTCACTGGGACAGATAACTCAGGCATTGTTTGAGGTGGGCGGGCAGTACAGGCGTAATATGTGAGATTTATACGATGAGATGATCCGGCGAACCTATAATTCTAAGGTAAACTTCCATGCACAATAGTGTGTTTCGGGATGCAGGTCAGGCGGACAGGTGATTACTTCGGTTTTTATTCTCGAGTCAATAATTTCGGCAAACCGGTAATATTCCATGATACCTGCCGATTTGCATGGATAATCATCAAGCCCTTTGCGCTTGCGTGCCGATTGTACACGGCAATCGTTCATCATGTAAACGAAGCTAGTTGGGGTTTCGTTAACAAACGCCTGTTTATTGATAAAGCCATAACACCTGAACTGCAATGCCTTTTTCAGTCCTTCGAGGCCGGGATTATCGCCCAGGTTGAGCAGGCGTTTTACCGCCCAAGCTTCAAATGGGGAAAAGGATGCCCAGGTGGAATCGTTGCAGAGCTTAGCCTGCGGCATGTCTTTGTCAAACTCAAGTGCCTGGAACCACACACCGTCATTGGCAAGCCAGTTTACGGCTGCAGCCTCGGTAAGGGCATCAAGCTTTTCGGTCGCGATATCCATCCATGGATCAGGAAACTCACCGTTCATAGGTATATCCAGCGCTTTCGATATCCGTTTAAGCTGAATCTGAGTGGACTTCAATAATACCTGGTCGAGCAGCTGGTAAGCTTTATCACGGCCATGCTGCCGCGACACCTCCTCGAACCACATGGCGTGATGCATTATGGTACGGTGAAAGATATCAAAAATAACCCGCAATTGCTGCAAGTTATTGTTTAGAGAAGGGTTATCAGTTTCTTGCATTATTTCTTGAATAAGTTGTAACCATCTTAAGCCGGTCGCACCTTCATGATCTTAATCTTTGAGCATAGCCCGGGAGATCACAATCTTTTGCACTTCGGAAGTACCTTCATAAATCTGGGTAAGCTTGGCCTCACGCATGAGTCTCTCAACATGGTATTCACGCACATAACCGTAACCACCATGTATCTGCACTGCCTCGGTTGTCACTTCCATCGCTGCTTCGGATGCGTATAGTTTAGCCATGGAGCTTGCCAGGGCATAGGGCAAATGCTGATCTTTGAGCCATGCCGCTTTAAGGCAGAGGTTTCGTGCGTTTTCGATTTTTACTGCCATGTCGGCTAGTTTAAAGGCTATTGCCTGGTGGTTGGCGATTTCGGTACCAAAGGCTTTGCGTTCTTTTGCATATGAGAGCGCACGTTCATAAGCGCCCGAAGCAATTCCGAGAGCCTGTGAGGCGATCCCTATCCTGCCCCCTTCAAGTGTTTTCATCGCGAATGTGAATCCAAATCCGTCGTCGCCTATGCGGTTCTCTTTCGGTACGATAACATCGTTAAACATCACCGAATGGGTATCGGAACTGCGCATTCCCATTTTGTTTTCGTGAGGGCCGAGTGTGATGCCCGGCGAATTCCTGTCAACAATAAGTGCATTGATACCCTTATGTTTCTTATCAGGATGTGTCTGGGCTATAAGCAGATACGTTGAAGCGCAGTTGGCATTGGTTATCCAGTTTTTTGTTCCGTTAACAAGATAATGATCGCCTTTGTCCTCGGCAGTGGTACGCTGCGATGTAGCGTCGGAACCGGCATCTGGTTCGGAAAGCAGAAAAGCGCCTATCTTTTCACCGCTTGCGAGCGGCCGCAGGTATTTTTCTTTTTGGAAATCGTTGCCATAGGTTTCGAGCCCCCAGTTTACCAGCGAGTTGCAAACCGACATGATCACGGCAACGGCACTGTCGTGTTTCGATATTTCCTCCATTGCCAGCACGTACGAAACGCAATCCATGCCTCCGCCCCCGTAAGCCGGATCGGACATCATGCCGAGAAATCCAAGCTCGGAAAGCATTTTAACCTGTTTCTCAGGAAATTCCGACTTTTCGTCCCTTTCATTCACTCCGGGCAGCAATTCACGCTCGGCGAAATCCCTGGCCGATTGACGGATCATTTGTTGTTCCTCTGTAAATTCGAAATTCATGGTTTTCTGCTATTTATTGGTTATATGGTTAATAAAATCGGTAATGGCGCCGGTAATTGTATCCGGGGCCTGCAGGTGCGGAATATGGCCGCAATTGTCGAGGTAAAGAACTGAAGCTGTACCCTTAATTGAGTCGCGAATGACAGCTACCTGGGCAAAAGTTCCGAAGTGATCGTTAGTACCCTGGATAATGAGCACAGGGCAGGTAATGCGGGGAAGGAACTCATCAATGTTCCATTGCCGGTTTTCGGTACTCAGCCAATTGGTCGTCCAGCCTTCAACAAGTTCATCGGTTTTGTCGCCATGGTATCGCCATAGCAATTCTTTTGTCTTTCCTTTCTTATACTCATCGCAAACACCAAGGATACCCTGCGTGGTGATTTCCTCAACCATTACATGCGCAGCTTCGCTCACTATGCCCAGAATCTCACCTGTACTAACTGCGGCATGCATGAGCGCTATGGTTGCGCCGTCGCTATGGCCGATAAGTATCGTGGGATGAGCGCTTAAGCTTAAAGCATCGAGAAGTTCAGGCAGCTTTAGCAGGGCTTCATCATGCAAGAAACCTGAATCAAAGGGACGATCGCGCTTATCCGAAAGGCCATACCCCTGTCGGTCAAAGAGCAATACCGGCATATTGAGCCGGCTGGCTAACATATCAGGAAAATTTTTCCATTGCCTTATACTGCCAAGTCCTTCGTGAAGGAATATCAGCAGAGGCAACCCCTTATCAACCAGGTGCTTATTAATGAACTCGCAATAGATTTGCACCCCGTTAACTGTGACAAACTGCTTCTCGCTTATCATGAAAATGGCAGGCCTAAATATCTGGTGTTAACAAAAAAATCGCACTGTAATCGAACCGATGTTTCTCGGCATTGGCTATTCCGACGGTTTTATAGTTTTGAGCTAAACCTAAAAAACCGCTGTTTCACAATTCATGCCTTGAAACATATCAATGTAAAAATATGAAGTTTTCTAAATATAAAATCATCTGCCTAAAAAAATGCTTAGAAGGTGTTTGCAGGAGTTTGTTTCCGGAATTCTGGCCTCAACGTGCTTCAGAGAACCAAATGCATCATACAATTTTCATCTGTTTCATCAGGAACAGTGCCGTCATATTCCTGGCCGTTCCATCCTGCAATTTATAATCAAACACCAGTTGGTCATCCACAATCTGTGCCTCGAAACAACGGTTGACAATTTTACCGGGGAATTCGTTTTCCATCTCCCCCAATGCGACATCATGGGTAGCGATAATGCCTGAAGTTCTCAGCGACAGCAACTTGCTCACCAGTATTCTTGAACCGTTCAATTTGTCGTTGCTGTTGGTGCCTTTGAGCACTTCGTCGAGCAGTATGAAAACGGCTTCACCTTTTTCGAGGGTTTCAACGATGTGTTTCAGCTTCTTGAGTTCAGCATAAAAATAGGATTCATGCTTAATCAGTGAGTCGTTGGTGCGTATGCTCGTGATGAGCGATACGGGGCTGAAACGATAGCTCGTGGCGCAAACCGGAGCCCCCATATGAGCCAGTACATGGTTAATACCTACTGTACGTAGGAAAGTGCTCTTGCCGGCCATGTTGGCGCCGGTTAACACGACAAGGATTTGCAGGTTATTGATAGAGAATGGATTGCAAACACGTTCCCCGGGATGAATGAGCGGATGGCCAAGGCCGTTGCAATCGAGGCAAAATGCATCCTGAACAGCATGCGGGTAGCAGTAGCCAGGATTGTTGTATGCATAGGTTGCGAGGCTGTTCATGGCATCAGCATCGCCAAGCGCATCGAGCCACAGCGAAATATTCTCCCTGTTATTCTTTCGCCACATCTCCATTTTTATAACAAGGCTGATATCGGTCAGGAAAAGTGCATCGCGGACGAATCCGACCAATATGTTGTTGCGTGAATCGAAACGTCCGAGCAACCTGTGGAGATTCCCGATTTGAACGGCTGCCGAGTTTTCGCCAATGCCAAGCGCGTTAATGCGTTCCGAAATCCAGGCACTGCTAAACGGCGAATCGTTGATTTTCCTGATCAGGTTTTTGAATACATCGAGCTGTTTGAAACTGTTGTCGAACAGGCGTGAGATATATCCGATCTTACGTATATATGCTCCGGTAATGGCCAGGTTGACGACTGTAAGCAGTATGAGTAACTGGTAACCGGCAAGTCCGGAGATCACAGCGATAACAAGTATGATTGCTGCCGCCTGCCATGCCTTGATGAACTTCAGCCACAGGGAATGGCGCATGAACAGGTCGGGCATAACTGACCACCTGAACAGGTTATCGCGTGAGCTGTCGATCATTGCATCGTAACCTGAAGCGGTAAAATTGAGCCTCCAATCGGGCTCTGCCGAAACTTCCCTGCATGACTCCTGCCGGGCTTGTATTTCGCCGGCATCGAGGCAGGGAGTTTCGAGCCAGTCAACAAGCCGCTGCCTGCCCATGGGTGTAACAGTCCGGTTCAGGTATTGATAAACAGAACCCTGTCCGAACAGGTCAATATCGGATGAATAGGGATGTGAGCTATCGATAAGATCAGCGCCATCAGGAAAGCTGAGGAAATTGAAATTCAGCGCATCGAGCTCTTTTGCCGCCAGCGATTTGAGGCGGGCGAAGTAGTCCCTTTTTGCTGCTGTTGCCGCCGACAGGTAAACCATGGAAACAAGAAGAATTACCGAAATTCCTGTCAGTATGAACCAAAATGAAGCCTGGTTACGGGTAAGCGCCATGTAGATTGACAAGAGCGCAGCAACGAACAATACCAGGCGCAGCCAGCTCACAATGATATACCTGCGGTGCGATCGGCTTCGTGCCGCTTCGGCATTCGCCAGGATGGATGAATACTTGTTTTCGGATAAATTCATAGTTGGCTAAAATACGGTTGGGCGCTGAATCAGGTTGATAGGCGGATAGGATTCTACGTCAAGTTCCGGGTTCCAATTTTCAATTTCACAATTTCCATTTCCCAATACCTGTTTCACATATTCCTTCAACCATAAAGTTCATATTTTATACTCAGCATCAGTTATAGATCATTTCAAGGTTAATATGAACCCTTTCCCAAAAACGGGGAGCATATACAAATACATCATCACGTGTGTAGGGAATATTGTCGTTGCCTGCGTACAGTTGAATCAAGTTATCGGTATTAAAGGATAGTGTTGCATACATCGTATAAGTTTCGCCCTCCTCGGGCATAACTATTTTTTGCGTTTGAAAATTGCTGCTTCTGATAATGACCCTGTTCGGCGAATCCCAAAACGGAAAGCGTTCTGTTTCAGGCAATGTACCCCCATTGTACAGATAGATGTGGCTGGAATCGGTTTCACCAAATATCAGCAGGAATCCGGTAGGCTTGGCATTGGCATTTCCATGAATGGCGCCGTATGAGAAATGTTTTGTAGAATTTACCTTGATTTTGTTGTTGATTGAATCGTAAATATAAGTTGACCCCCATAGCATATCATTCGAATTGAGATTTTTAATAGCATCCAGGTAATCCACAGGTATTTCGAATTCGTGCACAAAACGCTCAGGAACAAAGGAAATAAACCGGAAATCAGTCTCTTTTTGCTCAAAAAGTCCATTCCGGATATCCGTACTATGCAGCACCGGGTTAAACTCAATTTCCTGATTTCCCGAAAAATCAACATCCATCTGCTGGTTTTCAATAAACGAGATCATATGACAACGCGGGTCCTGGTCGTTGTAATCATCCTGAAAGACGAACATTTGCACAGCACTCGAAAAATGGTATGGCGTAATGCTGGTTATATAATCGCCAAATATTGTATATGTTGAGTCAGAATTACCTGTTTTGAGCTGCTGATCAACAGTTGTGCAGAACTTTGCTTTATATTTCATCGTACCCATATCAAACTTATTGCAGGCGGTTAATATGAGTAAAAGCGTTAGTATTCCTGCGATTTGTTTCATTTTGTACTGAATTATTATTTCGGGAGCCTTGGCATGTTTTGCTGTAGTATTTTAATTATTTGCAAATTCAGGCAGAAAGGTATAGAGGGCATTGGCGCAAATTGAATGTAAATATATGAAAGTAATTGAGGCATTTAATCACAGGATGTTTTATACCTGTTGGCAGTGGAATATAACAGGTATATGGATCCCGATTCTTCGGCGGCATGCTTTACAAAGGGCGCTAAACGAGCCTGTTATTGAAAAGGCTGCAGTTAGTATTCATGGCCATTTGCAACCCGAACTCAAAACGCCTTCCGGTTTTTCATGATAATAACCAACTGCGAATTAAAGCAAAAAGCACCTTCAAACTGTCGGTGCTTCTTACTGTAAACAATCAGAAACTGTCTGGCATTAATTTATCGTGTTTATTATATGTCAATGGCTCACTCTTCCTTCAGGTTGAGCGTAGTCGAAACCAACTAAAACTGCTCAATTATGCTCCTTATTGAGTTGAACGAGAGCATTTTGACTGCGCTCAATATGACAGTTTTACGAGCTTCCTAACCTAATAGCATATTGTTGGAAATTTAGACAGACTCTTTTTAGTATGCTTGCTTTTTGTTTTATTTCTTCACGAAACGGGCACTCGAAACCATCATCCTGTCGCGAATTATCTGCAGAGAATATATACCTGCAGGCAGTCCTTCCGTATGCACTTCCACCGGCGCATCAAACTCCTGCGATGCAACTTTTGCACTGACCACAGTGCGGCCGGTTATGTCAACAATGTTGATCAACAGCGGTCGCTGATCGCCTGGTTTAAATACAACATTGATGTGATCGGAAGTGGGATTAGGATAAACAGTTGGTGAAATAACCTGCGATTTTGCTTCCTCTATGCCTGTGATTGTATGTCCGTTGATTTCCATCACAACCATGGTGGAATTAGAGGCGCCGCTCAGCTCAACCACTGCCGGATAGGTAGTAAAACCGGTTATTACAGGATTTATCTTGTACACTCCAAACGGCAGGTATGCAAAGCCAAAAACGCCCTGGTCGTCGGTCACCGTCAGTGCGACCGGCTCATCGGTAGCATTGAGGAGAAGCACCTCCTGCTGCGACGGCAATACTGACTTGCCGTCAGTAACTAATTGTCCGCTGATGAGGCCATCGCCATACCCGGTACTGTCGAGACTTATGAGATTGATATTGTAAGGACTTTGGGGATCACCCAGTACAATAGGTAAGGCATCTTCCCACATAAATGCATCGCCATAATACGTAGGCAGGTACGAACCGTAAAAGACCGAACTTTCTGATGGCGCGGCGAGAACCAGGTAGGCTCCTTCATTCAGATTATAGAAAGCGTAATAGCCCGCCGAATCTACCGTAACAATCTGCACAAGGCCGAACATTCCGAGTGAATCGGAGCGGTACAGCGAGGCATATCCTTCATCCAGAAATGCATTGCCGGCAGTTATATTGCCATAAATTGAAAGATATCCTGTATTACCCTGCAAAACCGTAACAGTTTGGGTCGATGTGTAACTGCAGCCTGTTGAATCAATTGTTGATAGCGTTACAACATAATCGCCTTCAGCACTGAAGACGTGGCTAGCATAAATCAAATCAGATGTATTGGCAGCTCCTGAAGCAGGATCGCCAAAATTCCAGGAGTAATAAGTATAATACTGGCTTAGCGAATAAGCCTGGAACACCCTTTCAAGCGGGTAACCGGTTGAATCATAAGTGAAAAAGTTTTCACAGCCGTTTGGCACCGAATCCTGTAACACCAGTGTGTACTGTGAATTATCGGCACATGAATCGGAAGTAACCGTGAACAGCGTAACCGTGTAAACGCCCTGAATTCCGTAAGTATGCACGGGAAATTGCCCTGTTCCTGACGTGCCGTCACCAAATTCCCAGGTATAATCAGCCTGCTGCTGGTTTTCGACATAGCCGCCGAATGAAACCGTGAGTGCCTGAACGCCGGAAACCATAATATAATTGCTGCAACCAACCGGAGGATTTATTGAATCGGTGCAGATAGTAAAGTCAGCGTTAAAAATGTTTGTAGCTCCCGAGTAAAAAAAGTCCAGACTATGCTGAGTCCCTGCACAGTCGAAAGTGCTTGCAGTTAAATAAGGATTCATTCCCAGCATATCAATTGCTGTAACTACAACCGAATAATAACCTGATGCGTCGGTGTAAAGAGAGTCAACAGATCCAAGATTCAGACTGTCGGGGTAAAGCGTGACAATTACAGCATGATTTGCAACCGGTTGCTGGTTTTGCATATCAGTAACATGGCCGCTCACCGTTATTTCTACCGTTTCCGCAAAAGCAACAACGGCCCGTATCATCATAATAACTGACAGGAAAAGTTTTAATGATTTCATAGCAAAGAAGTTTTAACGTTTATCTGAATACAAGACACGGAAGATAGGGAAAAGTTGCATCGGCATGCACGATTACCTGAAAAGGTAATAGATGCCACCTGATATGCCAATCCCCCAAGGCATGGATGATGGCCTTGCCTTTTCGCTGTAGAGGTTGTTAATAAACCAGGTGAAAGAAGGAGCGGCGCCAAGCACAAAATTCTGTCCCAGCTTGTATTGCATACCCGGGGCAATAACAAGTTGCCAGCTTGTTTTGAGGCGTTCATAACTCATATTGGCCCTATTTTTCAGTTTTCCAGTGGGAGGAACAAACAGAGGTACCGGCTCACTTTTTGCGATCAGCAACGACACCGAAGGCCCGGCTTTCAGGTTCAACGACAGTCTGCCCGATTCAAATAGCTGCCAGTTGAAAAATAAAGGAATATGGATGTATTTATAAGTGAAGCCGGAGACCATTTCGCTGGTGTGGAGGCTGGAGTCGGTAATTACATTTGTGGTTATTATGTATGACGGAACAGAATCCTGGAAGTACCAGGTCGTATCGGTGTGATAACCAAGGGTATCGAGTGTCTGGTATTCAAAGGAGAATTTCCCTTCATCATTATAATGCTGTAATCCTATTCCTGTTGATAAACTACCTTTTACTGAAGGCAACCAGATACCTGCGTCAATTTCTCCTTCGTAACAGTACATCGGACTCCTCCCCTGCTGTAATATGCTACCATAGCTTCCTGTCAATCCTGTCATAAAACCAAGCTTCCGTTTCACTGGATTTGCCGCTGGAGACGATTGAGCACCTGATGGTTCTGCTGTAATTCCCGGAAGCGGTGTTTCGTTTAATTTTCCCTGCAACTGGTCTTTTATCGTATCAGTTTTGCTTTGTGGCGCCACAGTTACCGGCCGGGAGACAGCTTCAACATTGTTTCCTTCAGCATTAGTGTCCGCACCTGGGTTTTGATGCACAGGCATAACTTCCCGGCTGCTCACCGTTATTTCGCCGTTTTGCCTTGACGTTTCTTCCGTAAATGCTTCCGGGACATTTCCTGACGTAAAACCACCCGTATTTTCACCGTTTTGTCCAACTTCCGGTTTCCCCTCTTTAACATTAACCGATGGCCGTCCGGCTGATGCTGCAGTTGATATTTGTTTATTGAGAAGACATTGTGAATGAGCCGGTTTTGAAAATATTTCCTTTTCAGCTGCCGATTGCCCAGCTTTTGCATTAGCACCGGTGAGAGGTGCCCTGTTGGAAGGTGATGTACTTTCAGCAACAGCAACCACATTTGAATGTACCTGGTTCACAGTATTTTGCCTGACGGCAGAATGCGACTGGTAAATAATCCATGCTGTTACTCCGACAATTACAGCAGATACAACCGACAGCACAACAGGGCTTTTCAGGAGGTTCATGTACCCGTTCCCCCCTTTGCCGGTGCGTACTTTTATCTTTTTCCACACAGTTACCGGCGGAGCGGGTGAATACTCCCCGAGCGACTGCCTGAAGAGCCGATCAACTGACGATAGATGATTCTGTTCGTTTTTCACTTCACTTCACTTTTTTCGGTTATCAATGCCAGTTGCTTTCGCAATGCTGCCCGCGCACGCATAAGTTGTGTTTTCGATGTATTTTCGCTGATGCTGAGTTCTTCGGCGATCTGTTTATGCGAGTAATCTTCAAAAACATACAGGTTGAAGATGATCCTGTAGCCATCGGGAAGTTGCTGAACCAGGGCAAGCATGGCCTCAACCGGAATTCCCGCATCTACGGTTACGCTGTCATTCTCCTCAGTAATCTGAACATCCTGATCCTCAATACTTGAAAATAACGGACGATTTACATGCGCCCTAATATAGTTCAGGCTGTTGTTAACTATGATGCGCCGCATCCATCCTTCGAATGATCCTGTACCGGAATAGCTCTGCAGGCTCGAAAAAATTTTGATAAATCCTTCCTGCAATAAATCCTCTGCTTCGGCCCTGCCGGAGGCATAGCGCAGACAAATGCCATACAAACGGGGAGCAAAACGCTGATAAAGCTCACTTTGAGCTTTGCGTTTCCCTGCCAGACATCCCTCTATGAGTTTAGCCTCCTCGTTCATACTTTGTTATCATAATGACACGCTTTCCTGAGGAAAGTTGCATCACCCTAAAAAATTTACCGTGATTCAAAGATAGCGAAAC
>JAKLFM010000068.1 GCA_022711175.1 Bacteroidota bacterium
GATATGCAGAAGATTATGGGGATGTACGGGGCTTCACCCGGTGCTACTCCCCCACCTGATAAAGTGAGCATAGCGAATTAAAGAGAAAAGGCTGCCCTAGAAGCGCACGCGACAGAAGGAAAGTCGCGCGCGAACGGGGATATTATGAGCTTAGCGAATTAATCAAAAAGGCTGCCGGGGAGCAGCCTTTTTTTTTAATTTTACTTATTGGGCACGCGTTGCAAACGAGTGCCAGCGAGGGGATATCTAATCTATTAAGACCTACCTATTTATTAATTTTCTGTTTACTTTTCTCAAGTTTAGCTTTCTGCTTTTCTGCCATTCTTTTCTGCTTCATCATCTCTTTTTCGGCACGACGGGCTTCTTTCTTGCGCATCTTCTCTGCCTTTTTCATTTCCTTTTGCCTGGCTTTCTCATCTTTCATTATACCGGGCTTCCATTCTGGAGACTGACCTTGTTTTGACCATCCTTCTTTTTTGCCCGTATCACCAGTCTTTTCATAACCTTTAACCTTATCGTCGTTCACAGCTTTGCCTTCCTGGCCGGGAGGAACGTTGCCAGGAGTAATGGTGACCACTTTTTTGTCCGGCTTGCCGGGGTTCTCAGTCTTTTTGTTTTTTGCTTTGTCAGCGTTCTGATTCTGGGCGTTGAGGCCTGAAGGCGCGATTACGGCAATAACCATTGCAATTACAGCAACAACAATCCATTTTGTTTTCATTGTTCTTGTATTTAGTTTTTTTGAATAATGGCAATTTAATAAACAAACATTATTCCATTGCCAACGGAGGAGCAAATATTTTCCGAAAAAAATCAATCTTCTGAATTCTGCGGATCAATAACAGATTGTTATCTGATCTACTATAGAGAAGCAACAATATTCATTCTCATCAACAGTAATAATAGGTGTAGCATGTCATCACTAACTTGATACTCACGATAAAATGATGTTGGAAATATCAACAAAAAAAGTCCGGCGCTCACATCTGCTATGATTATTGAGCACCAGCACTTTATTTGCCAGATTAACTTGTAGGTACTTATTTATACAACTTGCAGGGAAAGTAATAGTGTTACCTAATGTGTTTAGCTAGGCAATTTACCGGGTGGAGGATGACCTGATTAGCCGGGATATGCAAAAGATTGTGCGAAAGTACGAGGCTTCACCCGGTGCTACTCCCCCATCTGATATTGTAAGCTTATCGAATTAAGAGAACAGGCTGCAAAAGACAACCTGTTCAAGCAATTATCATGGAATACCGGTATTTGTTTATTTTGGAAAATTTACCTTTGAAGCACCATTTTCCTGGTTTGAATGTATGGCCCGGCTGTAAGAGTGTAAAAATAAATTCCGTCTGGTAAAAGATCTCCGTCGAAAAAGGCTTCATGGTGGCCTGCAGCCAGATTACAATCGGCGAGCACAGCCACATTAAATCCTGATCGGTCATAGATTTTCAGGGTTACATGTGTACGGCATGGCAGGGTGAAAGAAATTGTAGTACCTGATTTGGCCGGGTTCGGGTAATTCTGGCTCAGAGAGAATCCTTGTGAAAGATCCGGGGCAGGGATGTCCAGGTAATTGTAGATATCGGAAAGCGACCGGTAGAATATACCGCTACCATCTGTTCCGGCAATAAGATTGGACCCGGAAACTTCCAATGAGTATACCAAGGCACCGGACAACCCCTCGTTGATTGCATACCAGTTAATACCTTGATCCTGTGAAACATATATTCCCCGTCTGGATCCGACAAAAATACCGGAACCATTAACAGCGATCGTTCCGACTGTATTATCAGGTGCCAGAGGCAGGTTTCCGGTTGAGTTTATCCAGTTTTCGCCAAAATCAGTTGATATAAAAAATTTATCCCAATATGTACCAGCATATAGAGTATTGCCCGATGCTTCAAATGACAGAATCGAAAGGTTTGTCAGCCCGTTATTGACTTGGTCCCAATGCACGCCATTATCACTGGTACGGAATATCCCGTCACCTTCAGTTGCGGCAAATAGCATTGTATCCAATACAATCAACTTATTAACACTAGTGCTGACTCCGGGTATAGGTATTGCATTCCACAAATCACCGTTATCAGCCGAATAAAATATCATGCCTCCTACAGAACCGACATAAGTATATGTATCGGAATGGGCCAGCGAATATGTATAATAAGAGGTCAATCCATTATTGACTTCAGTCCAGTTCTCACCCTGGTCATTGGAGCGGTATACGCTCCAGCCCGCAGCATAAACATAAACATCAGTAATATCGAAGCATTTGATTTGCAGATTATTCAATCCGGTGTTTTTCTCTGACCAAGTCAGGCCATCGTCGTTCGAACGATAAATGCCAATTGTCCAAACCGCCGCATAGCAATTTGTGTCTTTTGCCGTCATATCCCAAATCCTGTAGCCTGCGGGTGCTTCGCTCTGAATCCATTGAGCATTGGCATCACTAAATGTGATAATTCCAAGTAATAAGGCAAACATTTTTTTCATGACAACCTGCTAATTATTTGAACTAAAGACTGTTATCAGGAGCACACGAGTATTGAAGAAAGCTCCGGATCATGCAAATCGAATTGCACATGCAAGAGGATAGTAACGCGGACCAGAACTTTGAGAATGATGTAAATATACGATATTTTGCGGTGATTTGCTATACCTGATTTAGGCGGCTTTACTCGTTATGTTTTGGATTGATAAACCAACCGGGTATCGATGGAAGTGGTATCGAAGATGCTGTGACACTCGATCGTGAATATGACCAAGAAATATGCCCGTGTGGTGGATGACCTGATAAGCCGTCATCTACAGAAGATTGTGGGGAAATCCGGGGCGACGGTTTCAGGCTGAAATAAAGAAGATTGCCCGGGAGAACAGCCTTGCTTGTTATAACTGAACTATGGGCACAAGTTACAAAACGCGCAGCAGCGTGGTGCTAGGGATTATACATCCACAGTAGCGGGGAATCCGGAGTTGCAAACTCCGGATAGCTGAGCCACGGATAATAAATCCGCGGCACCATGGGGAGCGGAACATGGGTGGCTGATGAAGGGTATATTCTTCATCTGACTGCGTCGAAGCCACACTTCTGAAATAGTGGCTTCGGCTCACTACGTTCGCTCAGTCACCATGATTATAAACGGAGAAAAAGCGCTCGCAACTGAAGGAAAGTCACGAACAGCAGGCGCACACAACTAAAAGAAAGGCGGTTACGAAGAGTTTTCGTTCCTCCTGAACACTGTCCCGAAAAGTACCAACAGGTTGATTTGCTTTATCTTATGAAATAATCAACAGCGATTCTTGTCCAGGTTTCCATTTCATCATAAATGCCGGCCACCGCTGCTTTATTAATCCAACGCGCCGACATCTTATCAGTTTCTTTTACACTGATATGATGGGCCGATAACCTGATATTGTATAACAATCCAAGATGTACCCTGCTGACCGGAATTGAATCATCGTTGATAAAACCATGAAATTTAATTTCTTCTATCTTACAATAATTCAGCAGGTTGACTTCTTCAAGTAATTCTCTTTTCAATTCATGCAGCGGGTATTGCTCGCCCTGCATCTCCGTTTTTACGGGGTTCATATGCCCGCCAACACCCAAATGAAGTTTATGGTGCAATCTCTTTTCAACCTGCCCGGTTTTCCTTGTAAACAAGTAAAATGAATCCAGGTGCGAGATGATGCCGTAAGGAATGATCTGTTTGAAAGCAGGGTCATCTTCCAGTTCGCTCCGTCGGCGGAACACGCCATTCTCGACGATCCTGTTTAAAGCCCCGCTGTCGCCCTTAATGAAACCATTTGCATTATAAGGCAGTATCTTCCAGAGTATGCCCGTTGGAACTGCGAATACCAATTCTTCCAACTTCGCGCTGTTTAAACACACATATTCCTCCGTATAGGGGGATGGGGATCATAGTTTTCGATCACAAAATCATCGATTGTCAACTGGTGAAAAGGTTTCCTTGCGATGTGCAATTTGGGCTTTGGCTTAGGCTCCCGCGACATTTGCTCGAGAATAGCCGTTACATGATCGTACTTTTCCTCATTCCCGTCGCCAGGAGCATTTTTATTAATCCACTCAACAACTTCGGGGTACTGTTCACGTTGAGAAACATTTCGTATCCGTTGCTGAACTTCCTTAAAATTGGCTTTGTACCATTGGGTTCTTTTACCTATGCTGGTATAAAAGTGTGCATCACCAAAGGTGTGGATAAATGTTTTGGGTACCATATCAGCCTCCTGCGCAATAATTTGGGTAAGCGCAGCATAGCTGGCTATATTGAAAGGCACGCCCAAAAACTGATCACAACTTCGCTGGTATAGCTGTAATTCAAGCTCTCCTTCCTCATTAGCTGTTGCCTGGTAAAGCACATGGCAGGGAGGCAATGACATATGCGGCGTATCGCCCGGATTCCATGAATCCACAATATGTTTTTTGCCAGTAGGCTTTTTGCGCAGGCCTTCAATCATTTCTCCAAGCTGGTCAATTTCGACAAATATCCCTTTATCGTGATCAAAATATTCCCATCTCCTCCACTGTTTCCCATAAATGGGCCCGGCATCTCCCCATCGTTCGGCAAATCCCTCATCTTCGCGTATCCGCTGACCGTATTCCTCCATTGCTTTGTCCCAATCGGGCGAGTATTTAACGAGGTTACCCGGAAATATGCCTGCTTTGACCATCCCAGGCAGGTTATCCTGAAAAGCATCGGGCCTCCAGATGGGGGCATTGT
The DNA here is from genome assembly GCA_022711175.1 of Bacteroidota bacterium. GTDB lineage: Bacteria > Bacteroidota > Bacteroidia > Bacteroidales > UBA4417 > UBA4417. Next base: position 4,746 of record JAKLFM010000068.1, read on the forward strand.
TATCCTCGAGGTATTTAATGTTGGTATCACCCCGCAAAAACCAGATTGTTTCGTGAAACATTGACCTGGTGGCCATTTTTTTTGTGGTTAACAAGGGATATCCTTGGGTGAGATCATATTCGTTCTGATAACCGAACAATGAAATAATCCCCGAACCCTTGCTTCCTCCCTTGAAGTTTGAGCGATGCGATGTGAGGATTGCTTTTGCGTGATCTAAATACTGTTGCGCCATTTTATGTTCCGTGATAGTTAATTTTCTGCTGTTTTGATCGTCAAAAATAGGGTTATTTCAAGGGCATTTCCAATCCGAATGTTCACAGTACAGCGGAAATTATCAACAAAAGTTTCATAACTCCCGGGCAAGCCTGGGTGCTAATGCGTTTGCCACGGAACTATTGTTCAATTAGATGCAGAAGGCTGGTGAAGAGCCTTGCCGTTGCCATCGCATCGCCCAGTGCCGTATGCCTTCCCTCGACCTGGATGTTAAAAAGACGGAAAGCATCATCGGATGAAACAGCCCTTTGCTTCATACGGCCTGAAAGGTACAGGTAATGCAGTATTGAAGAAGTGTCGATCATGCGGTGTGAGAAAAACTCACTGAAATCACTATGATTGGCAGCGAAAAAAGATCGCAGGAAACCGGCGTCAAATTGGACATTATGGCCGGCTAAGGTGATTTTCCCCTGCCCAGGAAAGTACTTCCGGATAAAAACTACCATCTCATCGTAAGCCCGGCTGGTGCTGACAGCCAGTTGCTTGTGCGTTTCCAGATCAATTTTGTTGATGGATAGAGCTTCATCGGTAACGGCGAGTATTCCGTCGTTGATTAGTATTTCCATTGAATCCAGAATCTCCCCTACTTCCCATACAACCATGGCCAATGAGAGCAGCGAATGTTTGTGAGGGTCAAGTCCACCCGTTTCCGTATCAATAAATAACAGTCTATCAGGCATTTTAATAACACTCTAAAGTAAAACTCTACCCATCATAAAACTGATAGTTGAGTATTAATGTGAGAATCAAAGCCAATACGCTTGGTGAACACCCCTACTCAAGTATGGTTTATTGAATCCAAAAATAAAGAAACCTGCAATATTTTTATTAGAGGGAAATAAATGAGAATCATTCAATAATTGTTCGCTCAACTTCACCGGTTAAAAACGTTGCCCTAGAGAAAAAGAAATCGGAAAATGAAGGCATGAACAAAGCTGCAGATGGTGCCGGAATTAGTCCAAATCACGCTTAAGCAATCACATACTTAAGTATTATGGAGAACAAGAATTGCCAGCCGGTATGAGTGCCTTCAGATCGAAATTACCCTTTACTTATTCTGAATTTTAACCATCAACCGGTTTTCCGCAGCAATCGTAAAACTTTCGCGTGGCGTTGCAGTGTTGGCTTCTGACTCATCTATTACCGGGTGATTCAGCAGGAATTTATCAAGCTGGTCTTTGGTTTCAAATTTCAATGAGATATCGATTTGACCGGCTGATCGCATGATCAAAGCAGTATATCCGGTGCTGTCACCGAAAAAATCAACAAGGTCAGGAGCGCCATTCCGTAATCCCAATTCGCCTTTAACAAGAATGGCTTCACGATTCATCGTCTCAGTGGGTATGCCTGGCAGGTACCCTGAAATATCAGCAAAACCTTGCGATATCTTAGCGATGATGGCTTTGCCGACATTTAAGGCAGCCAGGCTGTCAACGGCTGTTGGCGAAGTGTTGATGATATTCACATAAAACGGGCCTTTCACCATCTGCAACTGGTAGGGTGTTTGGCACGCATAAAGCGCTATTGGCGGTGTGCTGCTGCAATGATACCTCGAAACGGAGTATATTCCGAAAGCCTCTTCGGCGCTGTTCATTCGGTAGATTTCTATGATGTGTTTGCTGCCTTTAAACACAATTTCATCTATCCAGGCACCCGAGAAACCATACTCCAGGTAAAGGTCGGCGCCGCCATCCATATAACCATACAGGGACGACCCATTGTATGTTTTGGGCGTTGTGAACCTGGCATCAGGAAAATCGCTTTTGTCAATAGCAGGAAAATACCCGGCTGACTGCGAAAAGACCCTTGAAGTGATGAAAACAAATAAACAAACTATCTTTAACTTACTCATAATGTACCGTTTGTGACTGAAAATCCTCTTAACATATATCAATTTTCGCCAGTTCGATCTTCTCCTTATCTGCAATCCCCAATTCGAGGTTTGAAGCCATAGCCAGGAATTTCAGCATCTCGGGAGTCGCTGCCTTTTGTATGCCTTCGGCAATGCGTTTTTCAACGATAATATCATACCCTATCCGGTCCATGGCCACCGGATCGGACGAAACGAGTATCGAGTTGAAGTTGCATATGAATTGCGGATTGGCGCCTGGACCGCCATTGTAACAGCCGCGCAGGCCATCGCAGATATTCAGTACAACTTTGTCGCGTATGGGTGCAAACGCACACACTTCGGCACAGGTTTCGTTCCATAGCTTCGCATGGAGCCTTCCGGTGTTCGAAATCGCACCGTATGCCAGGTTTTTCATGGCATTGGTAATGGAATTGCCGGCATTTTTCAGGATAGGAATGTTGATGATTTTATCAACATCATGGGTTACAAGTTTTGTAAAATAGGAGTATTTGCCACCATTTATCATGTAAGGCATAGTTTCGGCATCGTACTCGCCGTCAACATCAGCCCAGTAATACCAGTCCTTATCAATGTTGCGTTCACCGAAAAGCTTCCCCTCGCTGTCATAAAAGGCACCGTTTTCGTCCTGAAGCTCAGTTCCCCAGATTTTTATCCCGGGATAATTCTCAGCGGTAAAGCCTACATCTTTCAACTCCATGTCGCGGCGATCCCAGATGATGATATCTTCCTTACGAATGCCGCTTTCAACAAGTTGTTTCACAACGGATTTGGTAACGGCATGGCTGGTCGAAAGCAGCTTTCCGGCAACGGGATTAACTTTAAGCCCGATTTTTTCGCCCGGTTTAACAAACGTACGCCATGCCTTTTTAATGCTCTTCTGGCTTGTAAGTTCGAGCATGGCTTTTTTAATCATGAGATAAGCTTCCTTTTCAACAGGTTCGTCATTCACAACAGATTTGGAATTCAGAACATGCACCACCCTGCCCGGGTAAATACCGGGCATAGAACGGCTGCTGCGCGGCACGCGAAGTGCATCTTTGATGTTGGTAGAAGGTTTATCCTGGCCTGCAGCCGGCGCCGAGGCCAACAGTGACAAGGGATCAGCAGCAAGCACAAGGCTCCCCGCCCCCACCATTGAGCAGAATTCTCTACGATTAAGTGATTTACGTTTCATTGACTGCTATAAATTTCAAATTGTAACTGATATTTCAAAATTATGAATATATATGATGTACCAACAGGATTGTATCCTTTCTATGTAAAAAGAATCAAGAGGTCATTCTGATTACAATCCCTGAAAAGCAACCACACAGGTTATTTACTGTTGACAAAAGTCAAACAACTTGTTATCCGACCGGTAAGCAGTGCTATGAAGATGGAAAGCGACAGCCGGAGGTTACCTGAACTTCCAGACTTTAGCCTTTTTGTTTGGCCAGCCTTCTTTAAACTGATAGCGGCCATGAGGCGGAACGGCATTAATAACGATGATCGCGGCAAAACCGGCAGCAACGCCAATCGTGCTTCCTAATGCCCAGTATTTATAACGATCGGCATTGAGTTTGCCTTCTTTGAAATTGTAACTTATGAGTGGCGAAGCAAGGAGGGTGAAGAGCGAAAGAAACAGCACAGGCTCTCCTATTTCACCGGCATCGCGCCATTTCTTCAGGCTATAGTCGATAGAGTGAACATCGCGCAATGCCATTTCGATGATGTTTGAATCGGGAGCGTTTATCGCCGGATAGAACCGGGCGGGCGTCACCGAGGTTTTCCTTATCCCGTTTGAATAATTGTCAACAGCGGTAACTGTTTTCAACCGCATTTTCAACGAATCGGCAGTGCCGCTCATAAAATCGCCATAGTAGTTGATGCTCCTTTTCAGGGAATCGCTTTCGAGGAGCATGCTGCCAACTGTGAGTTGCATGGTTGGTTTAATTCTCAGAACCTTTACGCGATGGTTGCCTGTCGTTTTTTCAATTTCGGTCTTCCATGTTTGTGAATTTGCAGCTAAAACCGAAACAGCCAGTGAGATTGTAAAAATGAATGCTTTCATTTGTAACATTTTTAAATGAATGATGACCAGTGGGTTTACCTGCGCCTTCGGCTAAGTATTTTCAATGCTTTCTCCAAATCCTTTCGTCCTGTAAAATAAACAACATGCCTACCAAAATGAGCGGAGTAAGCAGCCACCAAACGCCAGGGTTGCCGCTGAACGCCCTGAAGAAAACCGCCCCTGCCAACGCCGCAAGGATGAACAGAATGCCGCCTGTGAAACTCCACCTCCAGGCTACAATCAGAATTGCAATGAGGATAAAAGCCGGAATGTTGTGCATCACAAAACAAACGAACTTATCTCTCAATGATCCGCTCTCGAAACAATCGAACGAAAAAACAACAAAAAAAAGGATCGCAAGCAAGGCGAATACCCGCGCTGTCCAAATGATCAATTTTTTATTCATATGATTAGGTTTGATGATGGGTCTGGCAAGGAACCAACCAGGCTGCTGATTGTCACAACCAGGCTGAATTAAGGTAAAGATACACAAGAAATGGCGGAATTATTACAATGACAGCGGCGTATTTCCATTGGTCGATCAGCTAATAAATCGTTCGACTCTGAAAATTACCAATAGAAACTTGTTTCATAATGATTCTTGGGGGGGTCACTAAATCTCAGTTACGAGTTTCCAGTTTTTATCAAAGTTGTAATTCTTTCCCAGGACAAGGATCGTTATACCAGCACCAGTAGTTGCAAGGCCCGTGCCTCCTGATAGCAAACCCGTGCCTAAAGATAGCAGGCCGAACAATGTTGCGAAAAAAGACTCAAATTCATTATTCCCGCCATGGTTGAGGAGCTGAATACCTTCAATTACCAGCACTATTCCCAGTACCGTTGCCCCTGCGCCTATACTGGTTAGCGTAATACCGGCAACATTCGTCCCAAGTGTATGTACACGCATCTGATCAATCTGCGAAAGCACGATCCAATGAGAGTTCATTAAAATACTGTCCTTCGCTACCGAGTCAATGATGCCTGATAAAGTTTGTCCACCGGTGATTATGCGGACTTTCTTCGTACAATCAATCACCCTTTTCACCTCCCGCTTATCGTTGATGACTATCAGCCTGTAATTAGCCAGGCTGTCAACGGTTAACAGGTAAGTGATTTTGCCGGGACGAATTCCCGGTCTGTCCTGGTCAATGCCTAAGGCAATTGCTTGTAATCCGGTATCGAAACCCATGAATGCTGTTCTGGCTGAGGCTTGTGTAAATGCTGTAAATAAAGCATATACAATAAGCATTATCTGCGTCTTCATCTTAAACCTTTCATTAGAGTTTGAGATATACAATCACTATCAGGTTATGATCAGGAAGCGGCCAAGCAGTGAATATCATCAGGAAATTACATAAGGTGCTGGTCCTGAGATGTATGATGAATCATTTCGGGTGCACAGGAAAAGCTGCCAAGAGTGGTAGCGTTTCTGTCGGATGTTTAGCTCAGAAAGCTTACGCGTACTAAAGATACAACGCAATTACCTGAAAAGCAAATAAATCGATATGGTTAGCATCGAATAAAGATTGCTATCTGCATTGCTGCGAATTAATTATTTCTGTTCGCAAGCTAGTGTATATACGGACGTGTCAATGATCTGAGATTCCTTATTGTAACGATGATCATTACTGCAATTGCGATGTCAACGCGTCGTTTCATGCTCACAAAATCGAGCAAAAATGAGGATGCTGCGGATGGGCTGTTGTTGCCCGGTTTAAACGTTTTTATCGAATATCCTTGTTTTAAATAATCAGGAGTGGCAAAAATTTTCATTTCATCAGGTTTACCTGTTTCATTCCAAAAACAATGCCAAAAACAGGATGGTGGTTCGTCAATAACAGATATGAACTGACTTAATTTCTTCGGCGCCTGAATTATAAAAGGCTTGTGACTTGCGTCGCTTTATTATCTCTTTTGCAATAACAAATCCCTGTAATTATCGTGATATTTCTTTCGTATCTTTATTACATGCTTAAATCAGAATATCCCTATTCTGATTGAGAATACCGATCGATGCCAGTACGATGGCCTGATTAAAGGAAACATCTTATGAACAGAGAGATGACTCAAAGTAAATTGAAAATATGGATCAACTGGTCGCTGCTCAGCCTGTTGATTGTACCACTGAGTTATCTGGTAAGTCTTATTGTCGTGCTGCTGGTTCATGGTGCGTTTGGATATAACCAGATGGAAGGCGGCACCTATTTATCACAAACAGTTATGCAGGTTGCCGGTGGCGCCGTGATTGGGCTTGGAACCGGCCTTTACCAACGGGCGTTGTTAACAAAAATATTCCAGGTACCGGTTTCATGGATCTATAACCTGGTTATTAGTTTCGCAGTAACTGAGCTGATTGTTTGTATTGTGCTGTGGCAGATGGGAATCAACCGTTACGAGCTTCGATTCATCGAACACAACCCATTGCCCGAAGTGCCCATATTTGCTTTCGCCGGGCTGCTGACCGGTATAATGCAATGGCTTACACTGAGAAAATACTTCAGTTACAGCGGCTTGTGGATAGCGGCTTCCACCGTTGGCTGGGGACTATGCATTCTAATAACTGTAACAGGAATCTTTGCATTTTTTATCGGAGCACTGCTTTATGGTATCATTACAGGACTTACAATTACCCTGATCACAAAGAACCGATACGCTGACAATATTCCATAAGTAAACCATTCCGTTTTAAGCTTAATGAACTTTTACAAGTTTACCTGAAATCATCCTATTACCTGATTGCAGCCGGTAAAAGTAAATACCCGCCGGCAGGCTGCCGGAATTCCAATCTATTTCATGCTTACCGGCATCCTGGATTGCACGAACAGGCTCAGCAACAAGCCGGCCAAAGTTTTCAAATATTCTCAGGCTGACAGTTGATGGTAATTCCAGCGTATAGCTAAAGAATACAATGGTGCTGAAAGGATTTGGGAAAATGCGAAATTCCGGCGACTCAGTTTGTTCGGCGATTCCCACGAGGGGCATTTCGCTAAGGTAAAGTTCGTCGTAATAGCCATCGTTGTTGGAGCCGTTGTGCCTCACCGAGTGCAGCCTCAGGTCAACTTTGCGGGCACCGGCGGGAGCGATGAAAGAAGAATCGACCCTCATCCACTCCTGGGTTTGTGTATATGGACCTAAAATACTTTCAGTCAGCAGCAAATCAGCGCTGTTCAGGAACCGGATAATGATTTTAGATTCATCGGGAGGCGACTGTGAATAGGAACGGACGTAACCGGTAAAATAATAATACTTTGATTCACTGTCAATTTCAGCCGAATCTGACGAGATATCAATGATTTGTCCCAACTCTCCAACCGAAGCAACCCCGGCAAAAAAATAGCTTGAACCCGCAAAAGGTGATGGATTCTCGCTTCGCTGAGTCCAGTTGTCACCCATTATCTCGGTCCAGTGCGGAATTTCGCCTGCAATGAGTGTATCGTCGCAGCCGGGATTTAATATAAGGTTCTGAGCGGTGAGCATATAACCATGAACGCCCACGAACATCAGCAATGCGAAAAGCTTTTTCATTTTCCGGGTTTTAAAGTTTAAACCATATTCTGCTTTCAATGAGAATGAAAGTCGTTACGACCAGTGACGCAGCATGAAGGAGCGATGCTACAGGAAATTCTGTCAAGAAAAGAATGCGCAGACATATGATCGTTAAAATTAGTAATAAATCATATGATTTCCAAATATATAATATCGTCGAAATAACCTGCCATTCGGCTGTCAGATGTGTATTGAAAAAATGTATCCATCAGAAGCTGAACGCTTTAAATTCGCCCATTCAGGATTAACACCAGCAACATGCGATCATTATATATTAGGTCAATGTATATGTTTTACGGATTTCTTATTGTAATGGGCTCCGGCATATATTATCTTTGTATAGCTTCCACCAGGAAATGTTAACAATATCTTCTTAAAAGCATAAAGCCATGAAAAATTCATTTACTCTTCTCCTCACATTTTTAATTACAATATCAGTTGCTATCGCAAGGCAAGGGAATCAAAATACCGGACACAGAACACTGCCATTTTCGTCGGATCATGGTCGGAAAACCAATGACATACGCGGTGTTCATTCATTTGTAAAAATGCACTGCGCTGTTCAGGAAACCGGCAATCAACTGAAAAGCAATTTTGCAGTCAAGCAACAGCTCGACAGCACCTTCTGGCTCTCTGCCGATCTTGATAAACGTGAGTGGGTCAGCTATTATAAGGAAAAGTTTGCCTATAACATGCTTGGCCAGAACACACAATATTCTGAATATGACTGGGATGTTGACCTTCAGGAATGGGTGCCTTACGTTAATTACAGTTATGAATATGACGGATCGGGCGATATGGTGCTCGAAACCGAAAGAAGCTATGATTTTCAGACGGGCGACTGGTTACTTTCCTCTAAAAACGAATATTCATACAATGCCAGCCATTTACCCATACAAATGATTACATACGGGTGGGACTCATATGCTAATGAATGGATAGCTTCCACGAAAGAAGAATATCAATACGATGGCAATGGTTTCCCTACCATAGCCTATCAATACCAATGGGATAACAACCAGTGGATTTATTCAGCAAAGATTGAGTACGATTGCAATACTACTGGGCAGTTGCTGCAGGCTGTTTGCTATTATTATGAATACTCATCGAGCCAGTGGCTCACCTATTACAAAGATGATTACTACTACGATGGCAATAACCGGCTGATTAACCTCACCGAATCAGACTGGGATGAAACCGGCAGCGAATGGATTCCATCATGGAAAGAGGAGTATGCTTACGACAGCAACAACAATGTAGATATAGAACACGATTACTGGTGGGATACATCTACAAACCAGTGGATACCCGATTTTCTTGAGGATTACAGCTATAATAATACTTACTCGTTCTACGATCTTATCCTTCCTTATGTTGCAAACGAAGCAATATCGATGTTCTTTAACCACATGCTGACAAACATTGATGAATCAATATGGAATGAAGGAACAGCATCATATAGCGATATAACCAAAGGAACATTTTATTATTCACAACAAGATTATGCTGCTGTTACTGCGGATTTGCTGTGGCCTCTCAGTATCTATCCGAATCCGGTAACCAATAACATACTGATTGACTTACCTGCAGGTTGTAAAGAAGCTTACCTTGAACTGTTTGATAATGCAGGCCGCAGGGTGATGACGGCTGCTTTGAGCGGAAACCAACAAATAGATGTGAGCTATCTGGGCAGCGGGTTGTATTACTACATCATACTGTTTAAAGGCGAAATCAAAACCGGGAAAATTCTAAAGAAATAATTGCTGCTGGCCATAAATAGCAGAATATATCCTTCGGATTTCATTGGACCGGGCCAATCCGACTTTCAGATTGCGATAAGTTACTATCCCGGGCATTGCAGCTCCATTTCAGTCAATGTTTTCCAGTTTAGCACAAACATGTTCATGGATAACTGAATCCAACCGAATTGAATAAAATACTGTATGAGATTTTTATCAATATTATTGTTTCATCCCCGGATTAATCAGCCGGAAATTTTGTTAACATTGTCAGACCATAAAAACGTGAACCACGCGCAAATCCTTTGCTTATCGCTCGTATGGGGAAGCTTTAAGTTTAATTTAAAATTACGGAATACATAATAGTACAATCATTGGTCAGTATGAAAAAAAACAATGTAATTGCTTCGGCGCTGCTTACCGGCTTAGCGCTGTTAACAAAATCATGTGCCACTATTCCTCAGGGTGCAACTGTGATTCAATCGTTTGATCAGTCGAAATATCTCGGCACCTGGTATGAAATTGCCAGGCTCGACCATCGTTTCGAGCGTAACCTCCAGAATGTTACTGCCAATTATACGCTCAATGAAAACGGAACCATCAAAGTAACCAACAGAGGTTATAAAACCGACACACAAGAGTGGAAGCAGGCAATTGGCAAGGCAAAGCCCGCAGGCAAGCAGGGCGAAGGGAAACTCAAAGTATCGTTTTTCGGCCCGTTTTATGGCGCCTACAACATCATTGCTCTCGATAATGAGTACAAATACGCACTTGTAGCAGGCAATAATCTGGATTACCTTTGGATTTTATCGCGCGAAAAAACGATCCCCGAAGACGTGAAGCAACAATACCTTGAAATCGCTAAAGGTATAGGGTATGACATTTCGGCACTTATCTGGGTGACACACGAAAATCAATAATACTTATTCCTAATTTAGAAAATCGTATATCTTACTCATTATCTGTTAATTAAAAATAACGGAAAAGATAATTATTCACTACTCACAATATACAAAGTTGTACTTCTGAACATTGTGGCACAACATTTGTTTAATTAATTAACTCGTATATTAAACAATAACATATTAAACGACAATAATCAACCAATGCAACACAAACATCTATTTACAATACTCCTCGCCTTTTTTTCGGTTGTCGCTTTTGCTCAAACCGGGGTAATCAAAGGGCGTGTTTATAATGCTTCGAGCAACGAGCCATTGCCGTTTACCAACATCGTTATATTCGGAACCAACGTTGGCTCGGTGAGCGACCTTGATGGTAATTTCCTCTTCACAGGCATTGCACCAGGCTATTATAAACTAGCCGCCACATCGGTTGGATTTGAAAATATCATCACCGAAGAGTTGCAGGTTACCAATGCAAAGACAACCTTCCTCGACATAGCCATGAAGGAGAAACCGCTCCAGCTAGCCCAGGTTGAGGTAAAATCTTCACCATTTAAAAAAGTAGAAGAAAGCCCTGTATCGCTCAAAACCATTGGCATTGCCGAGATTGAAAGAAGTCCCGGCGCCAACCGCGATATTTCGAAGGTCATACAGTCGCTGCCGGGGGTTGCCTCAGGCCTTTCCTACCGCAACGACCTCATCGTGCGCGGCGGAGGCCCGTCAGAAAACCGTTTTCTGCTCGATGGCATCGAAATACCCAACCTCAACCATTTCGGCACTCAAGGCGCCAGCGGTGGTTCGGTGGGAATCATCAACAGCGACTTTTTGCGCGAGGTTGACCTTTATACAGGTGCTTTTCCAGCTTCGAGGGGCAATGCTCTGAGTTCGGTACTCGATATGAGGCTTATTGACGGCAATCCTGATAAAATGGTTTATCGAGCTACGCTTGGCGCCAGCGAAATGGCATTGAGCGCTTCGGGGCCACTGAGCGAAAAAACAACCCTGCTGTTCTCAGCAAGGCGATCTTATCTGCAATTTCTTTTCAGCGCTATCGGGCTGCCGTTCCTACCAACATTCAACGACTACACTTTCAAAGTAAAAACCCGCTTCGACCTGAAAAATGAACTTACCATACTCAGCATCGGTTCGCTTGACAAAAGTGTCCTGAACACCGGTATCGAAAATCCTACCGAGGAACAGCAATATATCCTGAATTACCTTCCGTCATACGATCAATGGACCTATGCAATAGGCGCTGTTTACAAGCATTATCGGAAAAATTCGTACGACACCTGGGTGCTGAGCCGCAACATGCTGAACAACAGGTCGCAGAAGTTTGAAAATAACGATGAAGATGCGAATCCGGTGTTAAAATACGAGTCGGAAGAAATTGAGAATAAGCTGCGATACGAAAATACTACCCGCCTTAATGGCTTCAAAATAGTGGCCGGCGCAGGCCTTGAGTATGTAAAATACCTCAACAACACCTACCAGAAAGTATTTATCCCCACCATTACCGACACCCTTACGTCTCTGACATACGATTCATTCCTTGATTTCTTCCGTTACAACGCCTTTGGCCAGGTAAGTAAAAGTTACCTCGAAAACAGGCTCACACTTTCAGCCGGCCTGAGAATGGACGGCAATACATATTCAAGCGAAATGTCGAACCTGCTGAAGCAGTTTTCGCCACGCGTATCGGTTTCGTATGGACTTACTGAGAAGTTGTTCCTGAACGCCAATGCCGGAAGGTACTTCCAGCTTCCTTCATATACAACGTTAGGTTACAGGGATAAGAACAATAACCTGGTAAACAAGGACAACGGCATTACTTATATAAGAGCCGATCACCTGGTTGCAGGACTCGAATACAGGCGCAACGATAATTCACGCATCTCGCTCGAGGGTTTCATGAAGTTTTACGATAACTACCCGTTTTCGGTCAAAGATTCTGTTTCGCTGGCAAGCAAAGGCGCCGACTATGGCGTTTACGGCGACGAAAGCGTAATAAGTACTTCAAAAGGCCGAGCCTTCGGCACCGAGCTATATTACCGCGACAAGTTCATGGACAAAGTAAGCGTTATTCTCTCTTACACTTTTGTACGTTCCGAGTTTGATGACAAAAAGGGCGACCTCATACCTTCGGCCTGGGACAACAGGCATATTTTGAACATTTCAGCCGCAGCCGATCTTGGCAAGAACTGGAATGTTGGCGCCAAATGGAGGTTTGTTGGCGGCGCACCCTATACTCCGTTTGATTACAGCCGTTCGTCGCTTATTGAAGCGTGGGATGCCCGCGGTCAGGGTTATCCTGATTACAACCTTTATTATACTGAACGGTTGGGCAACTTTCACCAGCTCGATATCCGCATCGACAAAGAATACTTCTTCAAAAAGTGGTCGCTGAATGTTTATTTCGATGTTCAGAATGCATACAACTTCAAGTCGAAAGACCCTGATGTACTGGTGCTTCAGCGCGATGGCAGCG
>JAKLFM010000069.1 GCA_022711175.1 Bacteroidota bacterium
TTTTGTAATCAACCTCAATGCTCCCGGCGCCCGATACACAGCATTTACCCATTCCGCGGGCAACAACAGCAGCATGCGATGTCATACCGCCACGGGCAGTTAAAATACCCATTGCTACATTCATACCGCGCAGGTCTTCAGGCGAAGTTTCAACGCGAACTAATATTGTCTTTTTACCTTGTGCAGCCCATGTTTCGGCATCCTCGGCAAAGAAAACGATCTGGCCTGTAGCAGCACCGGGTGATGCAGGCAAACCTTTGCCCATCACTTTGGCACTTTTAATGGCAACCGGGTCAAAAACCGGATGGAGCAATTCATCGAGTTTTGCAGGCTCAACACGCAGAACGGCTTCCTGCTCGCTGATTTTACCCTGGCGGAGCATATCCATGGCAATTTTTACCATGGCTGCGCCGGTGCGTTTGCCATTACGGGTCTGGAGCATCCACAGTTTTCCATCCTGGATGGTGAACTCAATGTCCTGCATATCGGTGTAATGATCTTCGAGATGCTGCTGTATAGCATCAAGTTCAGCATAAACCTTAGGCATGGTTTCTTCGAGCGAAGGATACTGGTTCTTGCGGATGTCCTCGCTGATATTCTGCTGTGCTGCCCAGCGTTTTGAACCTTCGAGTGTGATTTGCTGGGGAGTACGGATACCGGCGACAACGTCTTCTCCCTGGGCATTGATAAGGTACTCACCGTTGAAAATATCTTCACCGGTAGCTGCGTCGCGGGTAAAGGCAACACCGGTGGCTGAATTGTTGCCCATGTTGCCGAACACCATAGCCTGAACATTCACGGCGGTTCCCCATTCTTCGGGGATGCCGTTGAGTTTACGGTACAGTATGGCGCGGTCGTTCATCCAGCTGTTGAAAACGGCTACAATAGCGCCCCAAAGTTGTTCCCATGGGTTTACAGGGAAATCATGACCGGTTTTTTCTTTAACGACTGTTTTAAAACGTTTCACAAGTTCTTTGAGGTCGTCAGTATCGAGCTGGGTATCCAGTTCTACGCCTTTTTCTTCCTTCAGGTGGTCAATGATTTCTTCAAAAGGATCGTGATCTTCCTTACTGGCGGGTTTCATGCCAAGAACCACATCGCCGTACATTTGAACAAAGCGGCGGTACGAATCCCATGCAAAACGCGGATTACCACTCTTTGCTCCAACGCTTTCAACAGCTTCGTCATTAAGACCAAGGTTCAGGATGGTGTCCATCATACCGGGCATCGAAGCGCGTGCGCCTGAACGTACCGAAACGAGCAGCGGATTCTTGTTGTCGCCGAATTTTGGTCCGGCCAAAGCATTCTCAACTTTTGTGATGGCTTCGTCAACCTGGGGTTTTATCATTTCCACAACAGTATCGTGGCCAAGTTTGAAGTAATTATTGCAGACTTCGGTGGTGATGGTGAATCCTGGAGGAACGGGAATGCCAATAAGGTTCATATCGGCAAGGTTGGCGCCTTTACCACCTAAAAGTTCTTTCATTTTCCCGTTACCTTCAGCTTGCTTGCCGCCGAAGTAGTAAACGTACTTGTTCTGATTGTCGGTTGTCATAGAAGAAAATCTCCTTTTTTGATTTAATTATATTTCAATGAATTTACTGTTCAGATTTGCGGGTGCAAAAGTACGAAAGTTAATAATAGGAATTTTATAGCGAAAGAAGAAATTGGTTCAGAGAAATACTGATTATAAGCAAGTTGATTTATCTATAAAAACAGTCTTTTATCAAAGTTGTAAGGCTCGATCGATTTAATGGTAATTAGTTTACTGTCAGGATGTTTCGGATTAATAAGAATATTGTGTTCATCCTGAATTACAGCTGAAGGAACTTTTATTACAGGGAATTTCATATCATGAATGAAGCGGTCGCCAATTTGCCGTGTTCGCGACATATCTGGCATCGAATTCCATCCTTCAGGCAGGTCAATGGCAAATATTTCCTCCACACTCACCTGTTCAGGAATTTCAATACTGATGATTTTGTAGTCTTCGGGGATCAATCCCAACGGCATATGAACAGCAATTTCAACCGTGCACAAAGCTCTTGATTCACTGGTATAGACTATGGCGATGCCTTTGCTGTTCCATCGTCCTCCGGTTATTTCGGCGCCCTTGCCTGAGAGGTCGGCGGCAAATGCTGCCTTACTGAGCCTGTAAACAATCATGCCAGTATTCCCTGTTCAATCTTTATAAGTTCATCCTTCACCAGGTTTATACCAAAGGTGCTGTCGAGCAACGACTTAGGTTTAATATTGCCTAAATAAATGTTCTCCTGGCCAAGCCACTCACTGAACTTTTCAATGTTGCCGAAAACTTCGATACCGCGATTGTACAACAGGGCAATTTCAAGGATTTTTTCTGACTGTAATGGATCAAAAGGCTTGTTCTCTTTACGGTAACGTTGCATGCTGCGTTCCGAAAGGTGAAGGTATTCGGCCCATTCAGCCATCGAAAACCCGCATTGACCGGCCATTTTATCAAATGCTCCGAATTGTATCCCGTTGCGGACCAGGTTAACCAATGCAAACGACTGAACATCATCAGCTTTGCTATAAGATGCTAAAGGTTCTAAAACTTCCATAACATTTATATTCAAATTCGCCACAAAGATATGCATTTTGTCGTATAATTTACGACAAACGTCATATTATTTTAGAAACCCTTATTTTGTAGAAAAGAAGAACTGACACTTAGGATCAGGAAAATTTGCTTCTTAAACAGGATAACTGTAACATTATAAGTGGGTTAGCGATGCAGTTTTGCCCTCAGGTATCTGCCGGTATAGGAAGTATCGCAGTTTGCCAGTTGCTCCGGCGTGCCTTCAAATACAACAAAGCCGCCCTTGTCGCCGCCTTCAGGGCCAAGGTCAATAACCCAGTCGGCACATTTGATTATTTCGGGATTATGTTCAATTACTACAATGCTGTGGCCTTTGGCGATGAGTTCGTTAAAAGCAACCAGCAATTTATGGATGTCATGGAAATGAAGCCCTGTGGTTGGTTCATCAAAGATGAAAAGGGTAGGGGAATCGCTGGCTCCCTTGGTAAGAAAGGAAGCTAATTTAATACGCTGTGCTTCACCGCCCGAAAAGGTGTCGCTCGACTGGCCCAGTTCAAGGTATCCTAGTCCCACATCAGCCAGTGGTTTAAGCCTGGCTGCTATCCGCTGGCATGCATTGTTCTTTTGCGCATGTTTCTCAAAAAGTTCGAGAGCCTGTTCGATGGTGAGTTCAAGAATGTCGGCGATAGAATGGCTGTCAAATTTTACTTCAAGTACCTCGTCCCGGTAACGTTTGCCCTTACAGGCATCGCAGGTAAGGTGTATGTCGGCCATAAATTGCATTTCTACAGTCACAATGCCTTCGCCTTCGCACTCTTCGCAGCGGCCTCCTTCGATGTTGAATGAGAAATACCCTGATTTGTAACCTCTTGTTTTCGCAAGTGGCTGATCGGCAAACAGGTTTCGTATTTCATCAAATGCTTTCACATAAGTGGCCGGATTAGAGCGTGTTGACCTGCCGATAGGATTTTGATCTATCATCTCAACCGCGGCGATTCTGGCGTAATCTCCTTCAAGCTTGTCGAACTTACCGGTACGTTCGGCATAACCGCCATACAACTTTTTGATGGAAGGATAGAGTACCCGTTTCACGAGAGATGTCTTACCCGATCCGCTCACACCGGTGATAACGGTCATGGCTTTGAGCGGGAACTTCACATTGATGTTTTTCAGGTTGTTTTCCCTTACGCCGCGCAATTCAATGTAATCATGCCATTGCCTCCGGGATGCAGGTATCTCAATATTCATTGTGCCAGAAAGGTATTTGCCTGTGAGGCTTACTTCATGGCCGAGCAATTCGTTGTATGATCCCTGGAATACCAACTCTCCGCCATGATTACCGGCCAAAGGGCCGATATCAATAACTTCATCGGCTGCCTTGATGATTTCCTCTTCGTGTTCAACCACAATAACTGTATTGCCAAGGTCACGCAATCCCTTCAGCACGTTGATAAGCAGGTGGGTATCGCGCGGGTGAAGCCCTATGCTTGGCTCATCGAGAATATACATCGATCCTACCAGGCTGCTCCCCAGCGATGTGGCTAAGTTTATACGTTGCGATTCGCCGCCCGAAAGCGTGTTCGAAAGCCGGTTGAGTGTGAGGTAGGGCAACCCAACATCATTGAGGAATCGGAGTCTTTGGGTAATTTCAACAAGTATTCTTCCCGCCACCTGCTTATCATATTCCGGCAACTCAATCGTTTCAAAGAATGTGAGAGCTTCTGAAACCGGCATCAACACAAGGTCGGTAACCGATTTGCCGTCTATTTTAACAAAATTGGCATCTTTCCTCAGGCGTGTGCCTTTGCAGTCGGGACACACGGTTTTGCCCCTGTATCGCGAAAGCATTACCCTGTACTGGATCTTATAGGTGTTGCTCTCCACCATCACAAAAAAGTCGCGTATGCCCCCGAAGTACCTGTTTCCGCTCCACAGCAATTCCTTTTCCTTATCAGTAAGATTGTAATATGGAGTGTGCACCGGAAAATTGAAATGGTGGGCATTGCGGATGAGTTCATGCTTCCATTCGCTCATTTTCTCGCCTTTCCAGCAAACGACGGCATCATCGTAAACCGAGAGGCTTTTATCCGGAACAACCAGGTCTTCGTCAATGCCTATTACGTTGCCAAAACCTTCGCAGGTTTTACAGGCTCCGTAAGGGTTGTTGAAACTGAACAGGTGTACTGAAGGCTCTTCGAACGACATACCATCGAGTTCAAAACGATTTGAGAATTGCACTATGCTGGATACCTTTTCGTCGCTGTACTTCACAACGCAGGCACCGTTGCCTTCATAAAAGGAGGTCTGAACCGAATCGGCAATCCTGGCAGGCAAATCTGTATCTTGAAGGTCAATGTTAAAACGGTCGATAAGCAGGTTGATGCCCGACTCATCATACTTTTGCAGGTTTTCAAGGGCATCTTCAATTTTTAATGTATCGCCATTGGTTACAATGCGTGAAAAACCCTGCTGCATAATTACTGTAAGATGCTCCCTGAGTGTCCGACCATCCTTTTTCACCAGCGGGCTTAGTATCATCACCGATGTGCCGCCAGGCAAACTGAGCAGGAAATCAACCACATTGGTTACCGAATCGCGCCTTACTAAGTTACCCGAAACAGGGGAGTAGGTTTTGCCTATTCGTGCGAAGAGCAGTTTTATATATTCGTAAATCTCAGTTGAGGTGCCAACCGTTGACCTTGGATTTCGGGTATTTACCTTTTGTTCAATTGCAATGGCCGGAGCAATGCCGCGTATATAATCAACTTCGGGTTTGCTCATGCGCCCGAGGAACTGCCGTGCATAGGCGCTCAGGCTTTCGATATAACGCCGTTGCCCGTCGGCATATAAAGTGTCGAACGCGAGAGATGATTTTCCTGATCCTGAAAGGCCTGTAATGATTGTAAGTGTGTTGCGGGGAATTGCGACCGAAAGATTTTTGAGATTATTTACCCGTGCACCTTTGATGATAATGAACTTGTGTGGATCAAGTAAATCTATGTTCTGATATTTCATTGGCTGTAAACAAGCAACAAGTTAACTTCGGGTGATGGAATTGAATAACATCAGTTTCAGTAAAATGTATCACCTTTACACCCGAAAACTATTAATATTCAAGGCAGTATAGGCAGTTATCAGGAGAAGATGCTTGGAAAAATTTACGTAAAGAATAAGGAATTCCTGAATTATGTCTTATATTTGCCTCGCCGGAACAAAGTTACTAACTATTCCCGACAGAGAAATAAAAATTTAATCATCACAGAATCAAATAAATAGGAGGCCCTTTATAGACAGATCTCTACGCTCTTAAACTCATATTAACGAACTAATCCAAGGAGTAACAATGGAAACCCCTTTTATTAGTGACCAGGAGTTGATAGGCGAATATCTGTCGGGCAACCATGCCAGTCTGGAGATTCTGATCAACCGGCACAAACAAAAAGTTTACTCGTACATCTTACTTGTCGTGAAGGACAGGCATCTTGCCGATGATATCTTTCAAGATGCTTTTATCAAGGTAATCAATACATTACGTTCGGGGACCTATAAAGAAGAAGGTAAGTTTATACAATGGGTAATGCGCATCTCGCACAACCTTATCATTGATTATTTCAGGAAATCAAAACGTATTCCCACCGTTGATAATAACGATGAAGAGGGGGATATTTTTGACCACCTGTACATTGTTGACGACTCGGTTGAAGACCGGATGATCATGGACCAGATTTACCAGGATGTGCGCAATCTTATTGAGTACCTGCCCGAAGAACAGCGTGAAGTACTTATGATGCGCCATTATGCCGATATGAGTTTCAAAGATATAGCCGAACAGACGGATGTGAGCATCAACACGGCTCTCGGGCGTATGCGTTATGCTTTAATCAATTTGAGGAAACTCATCGATAAAAAAGATATGGTATTGACTGCATAATTTTTTTCGCCATATAAAATATCGGGGCAACACTTCCGTTATACCTTTAACCAAAAGGAAGTTTAACACAACCCCATATCTATGGCCAAAACCTTTACCCTTGATCATGTTGTTTCAAAAAGCCGGTCGCCCAAACCATCAAAACGGTTCACACCCGGGCAGCCATCAGCCGAAACACTGCAATTTATCCTGAACTATTCAAAGGCATTGCAGGTTATTGAAAGCAGCACCACAGGCTCAGTATTTCTGATCCTTAATTAAGAAGTTACATACGAAATGCCCCGCCTCATCACCGGGGTTTTTTGTTTCTTCGTTGCGACATAAGTATTTTTACAGTTTATTTTATGTTATGCCGCGAGTCATTTCAACCAAAGAGCGTTTCAGGTTATTTATCAACTACTTTTCGGAGCATATGCCGGTTGCCGAAACAGAACTTCATTACAATGATCCATACCAGCTTATGGTGGCGGTAATCCTTTCGGCACAATGCACCGATAAACGGGTAAATATGATCACTCCGGCATTCTTTCAGCGGTTTCCGGATGCAGGCAGTCTTGCAAAGGCAATGCAAAACGATGTTTTCGATCTGATTAAAAGCTGTTCATATCCAAACAATAAGACGAAAAACCTTATTGGTATGGCACAAACGCTTACCGCTGACTTTGGCGGAGTTATGCCTTCAGATATTGAACTTTTGCAAAAAATGCCCGGAGTAGGACGAAAAACTGCCAATGTGGTGGCTTCAGTTGCATTCAACAAGCCTGCCATGGCTGTAGATACGCATGTTTTCAGGGTTGCCGCGCGCATAGGTCTTACCAGGAATGCTAAAACACCTTTGGCAACTGAATTGCAGCTTGTGAAGTATATTCCCGAAGCCCTGATTCCCAATGCTCATCACTGGCTCATATTACACGGACGGTATGTTTGCCAGGCACGTAAACCGAAATGCAGCGAATGCGGGTTGCAGGAGTTTTGCAGGTATTATCATAACCTTGGTAAACAGAAATAATGCCCGCTTAGATTTTGGTGAGTCATGGATTTCTTATCTTCGTAAAATATTAACCACTATAAATCAAATAAATATGACACATTTAAAAGCCGGAGACCGTGCTCCTGATTTCATAGGAACTGACCAGCACGGTAAAGTTGTTAGTTCTCAGGCATTGCTCGGGGGGAAAATAGTCCTTTATTTTTATCCAAAGGACGATACGCCCGGTTGTACAGCCGAAGCCTGCAATCTGCGCGACAACTACACTGAATTATTAAAAAACGGCTACCATGTATTAGGAGTGAGCCCCGATAGTATTAAATCGCACCAGAAGTTTTCCGAAAAATTCAGCCTTCCATTCCCTCTTATTCCCGATCCCGACAAGTTGATTATTAAATCGTACGGTGTTTGGGGGCCAAAGAAATTTATGGGTAAAACTTACGACGGTGTTCACCGCACCACTTTTGTGATCGATGAAAAAGGAATCATCGAAAAAGTTATCTCCCAGGTTGATACTAAAAATCATAGCAGCCAGATTCTATGATACTTATAGGGAATACAAATTTCTGATTGTTGATAAAAAAGAATAAACAAAAATGCGGGTAATGTTCCCGTAGGAGCATTCTCCCTATATTTGTGTGATTTCATTATTAATTGAACATAAATGAATAAAGAAGATAAAAACGAAAAGTTAAGCGCACTAAAGCTTACACTCGACAAACTTGAAAAAACATACGGCAAAGGCACTATTATGAAGCTTGGCGACAGTGCCGTTGACGAAGTTCCGGCCATTTCCACAGGATCGATAGGGCTGGATATCGCGCTTGGTATTGGCGGGCTTCCCAAAGGCCGGGTTGTCGAAATATATGGTCCTGAATCATCAGGTAAAACAACACTGGCGCTGCATGTAGTTGCCGAATCGCAGAAGACCGGCGGTATTGCAGCTTTTATTGATGCCGAACATGCTTTTGACCGCTTCTATGCTCAAAAACTTGGCGTTGATATCGAAAACCTTCTGGTATCGCAACCCGACAGCGGTGAGCAGGCTCTCGAAATTGCCGATAACCTTATCAGGTCGGGTGCCATTGATGTTATTGTGATTGACTCTGTAGCAGCGCTTACACCGCGTAGCGAAATTGAAGGGGAAATGGGCGATTCGAAAGTCGGGCTCCAGGCCCGCCTGATGTCGCAGGCCTTGCGAAAACTTACTGCAACCATCAGTAAAACAGGATGCTGCTGCATTTTCATCAATCAGCTGCGTGAGAAAATCGGTGTCATGTTTGGAAATCCGGAAACTACTACAGGAGGAAATGCACTCAAATTCTATGCCTCGGTGCGTCTTGATATTCGCAAACAAACCCAGATCAAAGATGGCGACAACGCCATCGGAAACCGGGTTAAAGTAAAAGTAGTGAAAAACAAAGTGGCGCCGCCCTTCCGTTTTGCTGAATTTGATTTGATCTACGGTGAGGGTATTTCACGTACCGGCGAACTGATCGACCTCGCCGTTGAAAAAAACATTGTTAAAAAAAGCGGGTCCTGGTTCAGCTATGGCGACACAAAACTTGGCCAGGGGCGCGACGCCATTAAGAAATTGCTAGCCGATAATCCTGAACTCAGCGAAGAAATTGAAACTCAGGTTAAGCAAGCCGTGAAATCAAACTAACCCTAAGCGACTCTTAACCGGAACTAACTCCTTTTTTCGAATTCGAAGAAAGGAGTTCCTATTTTTGTACTCCAAAAACACCCTTCATGTACCGATATTCCTCTGTTTGTCTGCTTTTTTTGGCAATTTTGTTTGTGCTGGCCTGCAATAACGTGAAAACCAGCGATATTGAAAACAACGTTGATCCGATTTTACAAGAATTAAACGAGAAGATAGCCTCTGATTCAAAAAATGCGGAACTCTTTCGGCAAAGGGCTGAGTACTATGCCAATCATGAAAAGCTAAATGATGCCCTGAGCGATGTGAGCAAAGCCATTGAGATTGAGCCTGGTAAACCGGGAAATTTCCTTACTGCTTCGGATGTTTATATCCTGATGGGCAAACCACAGCAGGCACTTGATGCCATCAACAAGGCTATTACACTCAACGATACGAGCACAGTGGCATATTTGCGTAAAGCGCGGCTTTATATGATCATGAAAGATTATGAACATTGCGCAGAAACTGTCGAAAAAGTTTTCAGTCTTGATCCGCAAAATGCCGAAGGTTTCTATTTAAAAGGGTTTGTACTGGCTGAATATGGTGATACACTCAAAGCCATCGACGCCTATCGCCGTGCCGTGCAGTACGATCAGCAACATTATGAAGCACTCATGCAGCTTGGTAGTCTGTTTACCAAAAAGGATCCCGCTATGGCGACTGCCTATTTTGAGAATGCACTGAAAGCCGATCCCAAATCAATGGTGGCCTTGTACAACCTTGGATTGCTGTTTCAGGAGAATGGCAAGCCCGGCGAGGCTTTGAAGATGTACGCCGAAATGCTGAAAATCAATCCCACAAACAGGTTTGCCCTTTACAATTCGGGGTATGTTAACCTGGTTTACCTGCAGGATTTTACCAAAGCTATCGACTTCTTCTCCCGGGCATTTCAGTCCGATTCAACGTATGCCGATGCGCTTTTCAATCGCGGGTATGCCTATGAATTATCAGGCGATTTAGCAAAGGCGCGGAAAGACTACGACAAAGTATTGAAGATCAGCATAAACCATCCAAAAGCGATTGAAGGTTTGAACAGGCTGGACACTCGTCAGAGATAGTCTCAGAAATGAATCAGGGATTGCTTTTTATCTCCCTGATGGTTTTTCGTACTTCAACAGCATCGCAACTCTTGCATCCACTGCTGCAACTAACATCATGATTTGCATTGTTCGAAGGCACAATAATCCTGAATAAGGTATAGCCCGCGTATGAAATGGCTGCGGCCAAAATGAGATAGGTAATTATTGCCTGAAGTCCCACTGTAAATTATTTAGTTATGTAACCTGAATAAATGGTATTTGTTCATATTGTGTATTATACTTACAAGTTCTGAAACAGGCCCTTAACGGACGGAAAGTACTTTACAACTGACAAATAGACCATAAAACCTGAAAAGGCGACAAAAATCAATGCCCAGATTATAGCCGGAACACCCGTAATTTTATGCAGATTGGTGGCATCTCCCGCCTTTTTCTGATTCTTATAGCTGATTGCCAGCAGCACAATTGTTGAAACAAGCGAGTCGGTCACGATAATAAGAGTAAAAAAAGCAGCAGCAATCCAAATTGCAATGTGATTATCGAAATATACCAGCAGGATGTTGATGAGTG
Source organism: Bacteroidota bacterium (assembly GCA_022711175.1). GTDB lineage: Bacteria > Bacteroidota > Bacteroidia > Bacteroidales > UBA4417 > UBA4417. The sequence continues at coordinate 10,795 of JAKLFM010000069.1, forward strand.
CGAATGTAGCGGCCCAGAATAGTCCATAGCTGTTGCGAATTGACAAAACCATCAGGATCATGACAATGCTGAGCAACACAAAAAGTATATACATAGCATTCTGGTTCACAAGCAGGTACATAAGGAGAAATCCCGTTAAGGCAGTTAGCGGGTAACCGGCAACTGCAATAATAAACTGCGAGAATTTACCTTTCGATTTGGTAACTGTTGACCCCGATGTATCAGAAAACAAATTGATTGAGATTAATTGACCGCTCACCAGGAGTGTGGCAAAAACATGAGCCGCTTCGTGAATCATGGTACTGACCACCCTGAAATACCTGCCTATAAGAGGTAAGCGGGATAGAAGCAGCGCAGCTGACAATAGCAGGTAAAATATCAGGGTTCTGTTTTCCGGTAGTGTTAAACTGAGTTTGTTCATGAAATAAAAAGTTTACCTAGTTGGAATACTCCCAGCGATGCAACATAAGCAAGAAGAGTAGTATAAAGAACAATAAAAATTGCCCATTTCCAGCTTCCTGATTCCCTGCTTATGGCTGTCACAACACCAATGCATGGGAAATAGATCAGTATAAATATCATGAAGCTCATGGCAACCAACGGTGTGAATACGAATGTTCCCGCCTGCGGACCATAGTTATAAACCTGATCTCTCAATTTCTGGATAAGTGAACTGTTTTGCGAATCATTTTCTCCTGCCTGGTAAAGTACACCGAGAGTTCCAACAACCACCTCCTTTGCCGAGATGCCCGTGAGAACAGCAACGCTCATCTTCCAGTCGAAGCCTAACGGGCGCATTACCGGTTCAATGAACATGCCGAGTCTTCCAATGTACGAATTCTGCTGCTGAAGTGCGCGCATCTCATTTTGAACCGGTGTGGTTTCAATTCTTTCGAGCGAATCGAATGTAGCTATCATTTCAGTATGTCCTTTAACCGATTCGCGCAAACCGTCATATTTCGCTTTCACAGCCAAAAGCTGATTGTCGTAATGAGCCTGGTTTTCAATCTTTTGAGGAAAATATCCGAGAGCCCATATAATGATGGATGCCACAAGTATCACTCCTGCAATTTTTTTAAGATACTGGCCTGCCCTGTGCCACATGTGACGAATTATGCTGCGGAAAGTAGGCATGCGATAGGGTGGGAGCTCCATTACAAACGGGACATCTTTCTGTTTGAAAATGGTTTTTCGGAAAAGCAGGGCTGATGATACGGCTATGATAATACCAAAAGCATACATCGAAAAAAGTATGGTTCCCTGGTATTGGGTAAAGAAAGCGCTGATAAACAATATGTAAACCGGCAACCTTGCGCTGCACGACATAAATGGATTGATAAGCATGGTTATCAGCCTGTCGCGCCGGCTTTCGATAATGCGGGTCGAAAGTACGGCGGGTACATTGCATCCGAAGCCCATGAGCAAAGGAATGAACGACTTGCCGTGAAGCCCTATTTTGTGCATGACCTTGTCCATGATGAAAACTGCTCTTGCCATATAACCGGTGTCTTCCATCAGCGATATGAAAAGATAGAGCAACACGATGTTTGGCAGGAAAATGAGCACTCCGCCAACACCACCGATAACTCCCTGTATAAGCAAATCCTTCAGCATGCCTTCAGCCATTGTGCTTTGCAATAAAGCTGCGAGACCTTCTACTCCTGCCTCAATCCAGTCCATCGGATACTGTCCGATTTTGAAAGTGCCGTAAAAGGTTGCCCACATGATGAAAATGAATATCGGTATCCCCCAGAACTTATGTGTAATGAGGGTGTCGATGACTTCGCTTTTCTTGTGTCTGGTTTGAGAGCTTTCTTTCAGTGTTTCGGCGAGGGCGCCGGCAATAAAACCGTATTTGGCATCGGTGATCAGCGTTTCGGTATCTTCGCCCAAATCCTGCTCAAGCCTGGTGATTTCATGCTCACTGGTCTGAAATATCTCCTCTTGGTTCGAAAAAGAATAGGCGAATTCACGAATTGCTTTGTCCTTCTCCAGAAGTTTTATCGCAAGAAACCTGGAAGATATCCTGTAAAGATATTCAGCATTTCCCGGTACTCTTACCTGCCGTTGTATTCCTGAGATTGCCCTCTCGATAGCGACACCGTAATTGATGTGAATATGCCTCGAAACCTGGTCTCTGCCTTCATAAACTTCTATTATTGTCCTGAAAAGTTCTTCAATCCCTTTGCCTCGCGAAGCCACAGTCGGAATAAACGGAACCCCCAGCATTGATCCAAGATGCTTATAATCAACCAACCTGCCACTTCGCTGCACTTCGTCAAACATGTTGAGTGCAACCACCATGCTGATGTCCATGTCGATCAGTTGCGTTGTGAGGTAAAGATTGCGTTCGAGGTTCGATGCATCTATCACATTTACAACCACATCGGGCATCTTATCATAGATGAAGTCCCTGACGAAAAGCTCCTCCGGGCTGTATGCTGTGATGGAATAAGTGCCGGGCAGATCGGTTACGATGAACTGGTAATTATTGAACCTGAATGTGCTTTCCCTTGCGTCAACGGTAACCCCTGAGTAGTTTCCAACCCTGTCATTGGCGCCTGATGCTGAATTATAAAGCGTTGTTTTTCCGGAATTCGGATTCCCAACAAGGGCGACATGTATGGTTTTTCCTGGTGTATTCAGAAGCCTTGGTTCAGCATCTGCCGGGAAAGTACCTGAATATGTTGCAGTTGCAGATGCTGCTTCGTAACTCACTTCGATCAAACGGGCCTCACTGTTACGCAGCGTAACATTGTAACCCATAATACTGTATTCAATAGGATCGAGAAGAGGAGCTTTTTTAATAACAGATACTTCCTTGCCGACCACAAAACCCATCTCGGTGATGCGTTTCCTGAATGCCCCGCGGCCTTTCACCTTCACAATGGAGGCTTTTTCGCCAAGGTTTAAATCGAAGAGCGTCAGCAATGTAACTTATTTAGACTGAATAAACATTGCAAAATTAAACCATTTCAAGGTATTGCGCTCCTTTTTTTCAAAATAATTTCAGTCTAAAGCCGCAATTGACTACCAGTCCAGATCAATCGCGTCTTCTTCCTGCACCAATGTTCTTGAATGCAATACCTGCATAATAACAGCCAGGCGTATGCCCCAATGGGTATCGAAAAGACGCCTGATTTCGTAAACGCCGTTTTCGTATGCAAGTTGCGAAGGTTTTGTGAGCAGCAGGGCAAAATCCTTCATATCCTGATAAACATCAGCAAGCATTTCGGCAATACTGCCTTTTGTCATTTCTTCGACTCCTTCATTCCTGGCCATGTAAGTGAATTCATCATCCGAACCCAACTTAGCTCTTATTGAATTAAAAATGCTTTCCCATTGTTCTTCAGTAACAAAACGCTCGTTCCCGGTATTGTCGGGTTCTTCAGTAACAGGGAACAACATGCCTTTGCAGTAAAGCAGCGAACTTATTTTACGGATGAAAAGAAGAAAATCTTCAACGGGAATGCTATCAATATTCTCAAGGAACCTGAAATACTCAGTGGCTATTGTGAGTAATTCAACAACATGCCTGTCGGATTCCTGATGTGTTTGTTCTTGATTCATGGTCATTAATGTTGCCGATAAAGTTACAAAAGGAATACAATAATACCGGAAATGAAAAAGGCTGCCTTACCGACAGCCTTAGAATGCTTTTATAGCAAGATTTACATGCGTTTTTCCTTAATGCGGGCTTTCTTACCTTTGAGTTCGCGCAGATAGAATATGCGTGCTCTGCGAACGGCGCCTCTTTTGTTAACTTCGATTTTGTCAATATTGGGCGAACAAACCGGGAAAATCCTCTCAACGCCAACGGTACCCGAAACTTTGCGAACCGTGAATGTTTCGTTGAGTTGGTGTCCTGAACGTTGTAAAACTACACCCTGGTATTGCTGGATACGTTCTTTATCACCTTCCTTAATTTTATAATGCACTGTAACTGTGTCGCCTGCTTTAAAATCCGGGTGATTGGTTTCGTGCAGGAAGTGTTGCTCAACGTATGTTATTAAGTTATTCTTGCTCATTATCTTAAGTATTTTTATTCAGGGTTCTTCAAAAAGGAGTGCAAAAATACGTTTTTTTTTGAATTCAAAACATATCATACTGTTAATTTTCTACATCTTTTTGTTGATAACTCTTTCCTGCATCCACTGAAACCGTCAGGATAGTATTCGGTAAATTTGTCCAACATACCTCGTTATGATGATAACCTTATTACTCTGGTCTTGTTAAAAGTCATTAAATCAGTTTGTTATGGACTTGTCCTACATTATTAACAACCTTGGCGAAGAGAATGATCTCACAGCGCCAGCGGTTTCGCCCCCGATTTTTCTCACAAGCAACTACTATTTCCGAACGGTAGATGAGTTCAGGAAAGCGATAAGCAATGAACGCGAAAACTGGATTTATAGCAGGGGGAATAACCCGACCATTAATCTTTTATGCAAAAAGCTTGCTGCACTCGAAGGTACCGAAGAAGCGCTTGTTTTTGCCAGTGGAATGGCTGCTATTTCGAATGCAGTGCTTGCAATGGTAAAAAATGGCGATCATGTTGTTTGTGTCCGGCATCCTTATTCCTGGACCGATACCCTGATGAATAGGAATTTGCTGCCAAAATTCGGTGTGGAAGTTACAATGATAGAGGGATCTTCAATAAAAGCCATAACTGATGCTATCAAACCCAACACAACAGTAATGTATCTCGAAAGTCCCAATTCATGGACATTTGAAGTTCAGGATCTGAAAGCTGTAAGCAGTTTAGCCAGGGATAGAGGGATTATTACCATTATTGACAACAGCTATTCCACACCACTGTTTCAGCAACCGGCTAAGCATGGCATTGATCTGGTTGTTCACACAGCAAGCAAGTATTTGGGAGGTCACAGCGACATTGTCGCCGGCGTGTGTTGCGGATCGAAAGTGTTGATTAATAAAATTTTCGAAAATGAATTCCTGACTCTTGGCGGAATTTTATCACCAATGAACGCATGGTTGTTGATAAGGGGACTGAGAACGCTCGAACTGCGGATGAACCATGTGAGCATGGTGGCCGCAGAAGTGATTGATTTTTTGAAGAATAGCGGTATTGTCAGAAAAATTTATTATCCGTTTATGAACGATAATCCGCAGTTTGAAACTGTAAGCAGGCAGATGGTCAAAGGGTCAGGATTGTTTAGCGTTGAACTGTTGACCGGTAACATTGAAGCAATTGAGCGGTTTTGTAACAGCCTCACATACTGGCGAATGGCTGTTTCGTGGGGCGGATTCGAATCGTTAATAATACCATCATGCACTTTTGTAAAACCCGGACTGTATTCCTCTCTTCCGGCAAATATGATCCGCTTCTCGGTTGGCCTCGAAAGTGCAGAGGTACTCATTGCCGACCTCAAAGATCATATGCACCTGTTAACATAAAAAATGCATCCCGTTTGCGGGATGCATTTTATATCTTCCAGTATTGACTACTTTGTTTCCCCGGCGACTTCTTCTGCCGCATCGGCAATTTTATCTTCAGCAGCGTCAGCGACTGCCTTTACGTCTTCTACTGTGCCTTGTGCGTCAGCAACTTTTTCCTCAATGGTCTCCTTTATATCGTTGGCTTCCTCCTTCACTTCTTCAACTGCACTTTTTGAGGCGCTGCGAACCTTAGCTTCCAGGTTGTCAACGATTTGTTCAGCTTTGTTTTCAATTTTGTCAACCGTAGCTTCTGCCTTTTCAACAATGTTCGAGCCTATTTCTTTGGCTTTGACTGCTGCTTCCTGAGCCTTATCCTCGAGTTTGTCAAGCGCTACTTCAGCTTTATCCACAATTTCGGTACCCAATTCTTTTGCCTTAACCGCAGCCTGTTGCGCTTTTTCCGCAACGTCTTCCGCAACGTCTTCGAGTTTATCGGCAACATTTTTCCCGAGAGTTTTGGCATCTTCGAGAGTATCGGCAGCTTTTTCCTTAAGATCGCCCATTTTTTCAGCTCCCACTTGTTTTGAAGTGGTGAAAAGTCTTTTCAATGAATCAATAAGTCCCATGATTTTAGATTTTTATTTATGGCAAATATACGAACGTTATACTGGATTAATACCACATCGTCACCAATTCTCTTGAGGAGTTGTCAAACTAATCATGTAACATGTCGGGGCGCCGGCTGCGGGTGCGCTCTTCTGCCTGTTCCGCTTGCCATTTCTTTATCTCCTTTTCGTTACCTGAAAGCAATACCTCGGGTACCTTCCATCCCTGATAATCAGCGGGCCGGGTATAAACCGGGGGTGAAAGCATGCCATCCTGGAATGAATCACTAAGGGCTGATGTTTCATCATTCAGAACACCAGGAATTAATCTGATGACTGAATCGGTTACAACCGCTGCGGCAAGTTCACCACCTGACAGGACATAATCGCCGATTGATATTTCGCTGGTAATGAAATGGTCACGTATGCGCTGGTCTATACCTTTATAATGCCCGCATAAGATGATGAGATTTTTTTTGAGCGACAGGGCGTTGGCTGTTTTTTGATCAAATTGCCGGCCATCTGGCGTCAGGAAAATGACCTCATCATAGGTTCGTTCCTTTCTCAGGCTTTCAATACAATCAGCAATTGGCTGTACCAACATTACCATTCCGGCACCACCGCCAAATGCATAATCATCAACGTTCTTATGTTTGCT